>JAFVSB010000017.1 GCA_017503945.1 Clostridia bacterium | reverse complement strand
GTTGTATAATCAACTAGTATTTTTGATTTATTGTTCATAATTAATTATACCACAAAAGCCGCGAAGTTTCTATACTTCTGCGGCTTTTTGTGTGCAAAAAATTAGGGCTGCCTCACTTTTTTTAGTGAGACAGCCCCTTTTTGCATATAAAATTATTACAGGCTATGTGCCCTGAGTTCTTCGGGTGATTTTGGCGAAAGATATGCAGGAGCAACATCAAACACCGTCTTGCAGCCACTCATGCCCTCGGCATTCATGCGATATGCCGCGCGCGCATATGCCACAAGAACTGAGGCGGTGAATTCGGGATTGGAATCGAGCTTCAAGCTGTATTCAATGATGTGGGTGTTTTCGCTCTCAGCTCCCGTCTTGCCGCATCTGATGACAAAGCCGCCGTGAGGTATGCCGCTGTGGTCGCGCGCAAGCTCCTCGGCAGAGATGAAATGCACTGTGGTGTCATAGTCGGCAAAGTAGTTGGGCATGGTTTTGATTTCGTGCTCTATTCTTGCCTTGTCGGCACCGTCTGCTGCCACTACAAAGCACTCTCTGGTGTGCTTCTGGCGTGTGGAAAGCTCAGGATTTGCTCCACTGCGCACTGCCTTGAGAGCATCATCAACGGGGATGGTGTACTGGCGCGCATCAACCACGCCGTCGATGCGGCGGATGGCATCGGAATGACCCTGGCTCACTCCTTTGCCCCAGAAGGTGTAGTCTTTACCGTCGGGCAGGATTGCCTCAGCATAAAGACGATTCAGAGAAAACATGCCGGGGTCCCAACCCACAGATATCATAGCAATCTTGCCCGAAGCCTTGGCGCTTGCATCAACATTGGCAAAATGCTCAGGGATTCTGGCGTGGGTGTCGAAGCTATCGACCACATTGAACGCTTTGGCAAACTCGGGAGTCTGCACGGGCAGGTCGGTAGCGCTGCCTCCGCAAATGATGAGAACATCTATATCATCTTTGAATTTTAAAATATCATCAATACCATAAACCTTGCTTGATTCAAATACCGTGCTTACAGACTCGGGACTTCTGCGCGTGAATATGCCAAAAAGCTCAAGGTCGGGATTTTGCCTGATGGCACACTCCACACCCTTTCCCAGATTGCCGTAGCCTGCAATGCCTATTTTTATTTTCATTTTGTTCACTCCTTAGTCAGAAAACTAAAAATATTATAACCCTAACAAATACCATGTGTCAATTAATATATAACATAAACATGAAAGCCAAAGTTATAATATTTTTAGATAATTCATCATAAATCAATTGTAAGCTCTACAGGGCAATGGTCAGACCCCGTTATGTCGGTATGGATTTTGGCATCTGTGAGATTATCCTTTAAATCCTCCGATGCAAGAAAATAGTCAATTCTCCACCCCGCGTTGCGGCTGCGGGCATTGAAGCGATATGACCACCACGAATAGATGTCGGTCATATCGGGATAAAAATGCCTGAATGTATCAATAAAGCCTGCTGATTTGAGTGCACGGAATTTGTCGCGCTCTTCATTGGTGAAGCCTGCACTGCGCGTGTTGGCTTTGGGATTTTTGAGGTCTATCTCCTCTGCTGCCACATTGAGATCGCCGCACACGACTACACTCTTTTTATCTTTGAGCAAGCAAAGATAATCTTTGAATGCATCTTCCCACTCCATGCGATAGTCAAGCCTTTTGAGTTCGTTTTGAGAGTTTGGAGTGTATACACATACAAAATAAAATTTTTCAAATTCAAGGGTGATTACTCTGCCCTCTTTGTCATGCTCCTCGGCTCCTATGCCATAGCTCACACTCATAGGCTCCGCTTTGGAAAAAACTGCGGTGCCCGAATAGCCTTTCTTTTCGGCATAGTTCCAATATTGATGGTAGCCTTGGGTGTCGAGCTCTATCTGCCCTGCCTGAAGCTTGGTCTCTTGCAGGCAGAAAATATCGGCATCCATAAGCTCAAATACCTCCATAAAATTTTTGCCTACTATGGCTCTGAGACCGTTTACATTCCATGATATGAACTTCATATGCAAGCTCCTTTGCTTTTTGATTTAGATATGAGCTTTGTTAAATTTTATTGCAATTGTGCAGATGAGGCGGCGCTTTCAAGCATAGCTTCGCCTGATGAAGGAATCTGAGAGTCATCGAGCTGCTCAATTTGTTTTTCACTGGGGTTCACGCTCTCAATGTATTCGATGGAGAAAAGCGTGCAAAGCCACTGACCAAGAGTAAAAAGCACGCATATGGACACCATGATTATGAGAAACAGCTTTATGCCGTGCCAGTCGTAGTGGTCAGAAAATCCAATAGCCACGACGGGTGTCAAAAAGATGGCAAGAATAACCAACTCAACCAAAATGAGCAAAATCACATCAAGCGCACCCGAAAAATCACCGTCGGCAAAGGTGGCGGTGAGCACACACATGAATATGAGCACAAAGAAATAGTAAAACATTGCCACTATGCGCTTAAAGGTAGAACCCGAACGAAAACCTGGGACTGCAAAACGGCTGTATTTTTTGTTTGGATTTATATTGGTATTGAGAACTCTCATTTGTATCACCTCATGAGTTCAATTAAAATATCTTTGCTTTTTCAAAGATTTTGATGAGAATTAAACCTACGATAAGACCAACTATGCCTTGAGCTGCATTTGCAGCAATATTCACCAAAGCTGCTGCAAAGCCATACATGAATCCTTCAAAAACATAGTAGCCACCAATCATTATAACCTCTGCCAAAGCTCCGCCAATGATTCTTGAAAGAGTGCTTCCATGCCCGGTGTGCATTCTTTTATAACAAAAATGTGCAACAAGTGCCATGATGCCTTTTATTACAAAGGTGGCAGGAGCATATATAACATAGCCTGAAAATACATCAGCAAGAGCAGAGCCTAAGCCTGCAGCGGCAAAGCCATAGCCGGGTGACAAAAGCCAGCCTGAAAGGAGCACGATGCAATCACCAAGGTTTATGTAGCCTTTTAGCGGAGAGGGTATTTTTATTATCATGGTGGCTACACAGCAAAGCGCAGCAAGTAATGAAGCCATGACAATTTTTCGTGTTTTTGTGTTCATTTTTAAGACTCCTTTAGCAAAATTATTGATTGTGATACAAAAAAACGGATTTCACATTAGAAACCCGTCTTTTTATATGGACCATCAGGGGCTCGAACCCGGGACACCCTGATTAAGAGTCAGGTGCTCTACCAACTGAGCTAATGGTCCATATCTTTAACTATTGATGCAATCAACATTGACTATTATACCCATTTTGTGATAAAATGTCAATAGATTTTTTGCAAAAAAACAAATTTTAACATTATTGAATTAAATTAATAATATAATGCATTTTATTTTGGGCATATATACCACAAAGAAGGTGAATTTTGATGAGTAAAACAGTGGGTATAGTGTGTGAATACAATCCGTTTCACAATGGGCACAGATATCACATAGAAAAAGCAAAAGAAATAAGCGGCGCCGACTCTTGTATTTGCATTATGAGCGGCAGCATGGTGCAGCGCGGTGAGCCTGCCATATATGACAAATGGCAAAGAGCCAAAATAGCAATAGACCATGGAGCTGATCTTGTGATTGAGCTGCCTGCCTACTATGCACTGCAATCGGCTGATAATTTTGCATATGGTGCCGTGGCAAGCCTGAACAGCCTTGGTGTGGTTGACTATTTGTGCTTTGGAGCAGAAACTGATGATTTAGAGCTTCTCACAAAAGCTGCAAGCCTCATGGCAAATCCCACCGAGGAATATCAAAGCACCATAAGAGCCAAAATCGACTCAGGAAGCAGCTATCCCCAAGCGTGTGAATATGCTTTGCGAAAGTGCATTGATATCACCCAGAATGAATTTTTCTCACCAAACAACACTCTCGGCATCTGCTACATTGCTGCACTAAAAAAGCTTAGCTCTGCCATAAAGCCGCTTTGCATAAAACGCGCAAATGACTATCATTCATTGGCATCATCTGATGGATTTGTGAGTGCATCAGCCATACGAGCCATGATTGCATCGGGCAATGACTACAAAAGCTTTGCTCCTGATTATTCTTCCCTTACATCCTACTCACTTTCAAATGCCGACAGCTACATTCTTGGTTTTTTCCGAAATGCTGATGCCCAAAGCTTAACTGATATAAAAGGCTATGAAGAAGGCCTTGCAAACAGGGTGATATCTGCTGCAAAAAAAGCCTGCACATCAGATGAGCTGTTTAACATGTGCACAACCAAAAGATACACCATGCATCGCATCAGGCGTTTTTGCGCATGTGCAATGCTTGGCATAAGAGGCGAGCATGAGCCGAGCTATGTGCGTATATTGGGACTGGGCAAAAAAGGAAGTGTGCTTATTAAAGATATCAAAAAGCTATGTGCACTCCCTATTGTGACAAAAGCTGCAGACTTTGGCGCAAATGCGATGTATGATATGGACATACGCGCCACAGATTTTGCCGCGCTTTGTGCAGATGATACAGCCGAAAGATATAGCGGAAAGGATTTTCTGAAGTCACCATATATAGATAAAAGATGACAATCATAAAACCCCCTTTGAGATTCATATAATCTCACAAAGGGGGTTTTGGTATGTGGCAAAATGTGAGCTTTGAAAAAGGGTCTGAAATCCTTTTTGAATATAAATATGATGATGAAATTTTATGCATAAGATGCCGTTTGAATCAGGCAGATTTCGACGGTGCGATGGTGTATGCATGCTATGGAAGCGAAAAATTTTTGCTCGGTACTTTAAAAAAAGACGAGTTTGCTCTGAGATTTGAAAAGTCATATCCCATGTCATTTTTGCGTTCACATGGCATAAAACCGGAAGCTCTCACACACTTTGAAATACAATCACATAGCGGTGATGTTTTGACATCTTTCCCTCTCAAACCGACCGACCCTGCCATAGAAAGAGCCGAGAAAATTCTGGAATCGATGAGCTCATCTCCCAGCCCCGAAGATGCCGAGGCTCACATCAATCTGGTGCACAAAAGTGTGCAGGCACTTAGCAAAGAAAAACTGCCTTTTGCGTCAGAATTTATCTGGCACAAAGTGGATGACATAAAGCAGACTTTTTCGCTCTCTGCCATAGAGCACATAGTGTTTACACCTGCATTTATGCAGAGCTTTATAAAAAGCGGCTGCTGGTTTTTGGGCACAGGTAATGCAAAAAATGTGTTTGCAATGTGCATAGCAACTGATTCATCCTTGCCAAACCCTATGCAAAATGCGCTTGATTGCTGCCAAAGTTTTAAAGCAGAAAATGCGCTGTATTGTGTGATTGGCATTGGTCTATATGATGACGGACAGTATTTTTGCAGGCTATAAAATCACACCGCCGCCTACCACATAGTCACCGTCATACAATACAACCGACTGCCCCCTGGCTATGGCACGCTGGGGGGTGGCAAATTCTATGTGGACACTACTCTTGCCTGTGGCATACACAGTGCAGGGAGCTTCTTTGGCGCTGTAGCGGATTTTTGCAGAGGCAGCGAGCTTGTCGGGCGGATTATCGAATGATATCCAGTTGAAGCTGCCTGCATCGAGCGAGCATGAAAAAAGCTCTTCATCTCTGGCAAGGATAACCTCGTTTGCAGAGGTATTTTTGCATTTTACATACATCTTCTCACCAAAGGAACAGCCAAGGCCTTTTCGCTGACCTATGGTGTAGTTGATAAGCCCCGAATGAGTGCCAAGCACATTGCCGCTTGTGTCAACAAAATTGCCGCAGGGATACTCTTTGCCTGTGAAGCTTTTAATCACCGTGGCATAGTCACCGTCGGGCACAAAGCAAATGTCCTGACTGTCTTTTTTGCGTGCATTTATAAAGCCCTTTTCTTCGGCTATGGCTCTTATGTCTGCTTTGGTAAGCTCACCCAGAGGAAACACTGTGTGGGCAAGCTGATGCTGAGTGAGATTATAAAGAACATAGCTCTGATCTTTTGATGCATCGATGCCCTTTTTGAGATAATAGCGGTCACCCGAATATTCTATGTTGGCATAGTGGCCGGTGGCAATGAGGTCTATGCCAAGGTTTTGCGCCTCGGCCAAAAAACGGTCAAACTTTAAGTGACGGTTACATTCTATGCATGGATTGGGTGTGGCTCCGTTTTCGTATGCCGAAATGAATGAATCAATCACACAAGATTTGAATTCATTTCTCAAATCAAACACATGAAAATCGATGCCGAGTTTGTCACACACTGTGTGGGCATCGTCAATATCGGTGCTTGGAGTTTCGGATTTATCAAAAAGGCGCATAATGGCACCCGAACACAAAAAGCCCTCGGACTGCATAATATATGATGCTACGCTGGAGTCAACGCCGCCACTCATGGCTACAAGTACTTTTGGATTCATGTTACCTCCATTTGCTTACTCAAACAGTTCTGTAGATAGATAGCGGTCACCTGTGTCGGGCAAAAGCACCACTATGTTTTTGCCGCTGTTTTCAGGTTTGACAGCAAATCTGACAGCAGCGCACAGTGCCGCACCTGATGAAATGCCCACCAAAATTCCCTCTTTGGTGCCCAACATGCGTGCATATTTATAGGCATCATCGGCAGTGACGGTGATTATTTCGTCATAGATGCTTGTGTCCAAAACCTCGGGCACAAAATTTGCCCCTATGCCCTGAATTTTGTGCGCTCCTGCTTTGCCCTCGGAAAGCAGTGGTGATGCTTGGGGCTCTACTGCTACCACGCGCACATCGGGATTTTTGCCTTTAAGATAGCGCCCTACTCCGCTGATGGTGCCACCTGTGCCTACTCCAGACACAAAGATGTCTACCTTGCCGCCAAGGTCTTCGTATATTTCGGGGCCTGTGGTCCTATAGTGCGCCATGGCATTGGCAGGATTGGTAAACTGACCTGCAATGAAGCTTGCAGGATTTGAAGCAGCTAATTTTTCAGCCTCGGCAACTGCACCCGACATGCCCTTGGAGCCATCGGTCAAAACAACCTCGGCGCCATAGGCTTTCATGAGCTTAATGCGCTCCTGGCTCATGGTGTCGGGCATGACAATGATGGCGCGATAGCCCTTTGATGCAGCAATTGATGCAAGACCAATGCCCGTGTTGCCCGAGGTGGGCTCAATGATGACACTGCCGCGAGAGAGCAGTCCCCTTGATTCGGCATCTTCTATCATTTCCTTTGCAACGCGGTCCTTTACTGACCCTGCAGGATTGAGATATTCAAGCTTGGCAAAAAGATTGGCAGACAAGCTGCATTCCTTTTCTATGCAGCAAAGCTCCACAAGCGGAGTGCGCCCTACAAGCTCTGAAACTGATTTATATATTGGCATAATTTCACCTCAAACAAAAGATACATCTATTATATGGTTTTTGGCCTGATTTGTCAAATTGTAATTAATAGCAACAAGTGAAAACGGCTGCAGCAAAACTTTGTGTTTTGCTGCAGCCGTCTTCGTTTATGCTTTTATTTACAATTTTCCCATTTGTGTTCATAATTTTGAGAATTGAGGTAGTAGTCATGGGTAATTGTAGCTTCAAGCACTGTCACATAATGCCACTTGTTAATTTCAAGATCATTAAAAGGACTAAAATCAAGAGATTTAACATAGGACTCAAGCGGTTTCCTGCCGAGAATGCGGTTGATTACGCTCATCACCTCGGCTCTTGTTATTTCGCGATCAGGGCGGAAGGTAGCGTCTTCATAGCCATCGATGAGACCTGCTTTGGCAATAAATGATATATCGTCATATGCCCAGTGTCCATCTATGTCAGAAAGTACTACCTTATTGCTGGCAGTTTTGATTTCGGCTGATTTTATAAATCTGCGAATCAGCGCGGCAAACTCTGCTCTTGTGAGATTGCCTGATGGTCTGAATGTGCCATCGGGATAACCCTCGATGATGCCATAACCGCAGAGGTGCTCTATTTCTCTGACAGACCAGCGGTCAATGCTCACATCGGGGAAAACATCACCTGTGGTCTCAATGGGTTCATCATATGCCATAGGCTTGATGCGATAGAGAACAGCCGCTATTTCTTCACGGGTTATGTTACCGTCGGGGCGAACGCTGCCGTCGGGATAGCCGTTGATGTAGCCAATGTGGGTGGGGTGCTCATCGCCGAAAATGTCGACGGTATATTTTCGAGTGTTGTCAACAACCTTGTTGCAGCCGCCAACGCCACCACCGCCACCGCCGCCGCCACCGACGGTTACGGTTGTTTTTGTGGGAACAGGGTATTTATATTCGCCGATTTCGCCATAAACACCGTCCGGACATTTTTTGTAATTGCCCTTCTTGCATTCAGGACAGTCTGCTTCACCGCAAGCGCTGAAATATACTGTTTTAACCGTTGTTGTGCTGGTTAGTTTCTCTTCAGCACCAAGGCGAGACAAGGTAAAGCTTTTTCTGTGGGTACTGTCAATGGTTGGATCTGAATTATTTGTTGTGTAGTAAACAATAATGGTAGGATTGTTTTGATATGCATTTACCACATGATAAGCTGTGTCTTTATCATATTCCGCTTTATCGGGCAAATCGGTTTTGGGAATTTCCAAATGCACAAAATCAATCGGATGAGTGAATATGGTGTTGTTTTTGTCGCCGTTTATCCAAGCGGTAATCGTCATATGGTCAATGCGCTCGGTAGGAACAAACGCTGCCCTTTCGTCATACATGATTATGTCGGACACATAAGGTGCTCCGCCACCTGCCTTTTCGGTCAATGTGTATGAATATTCATAATACACATCACTTTCAGGAATAAACTGAATGCCGTTTGCATATTCACCCTTGCCGAGCTTATGAGCGCTTATACGACTTTGGTTAAAAGGCCATTTAATCGTGATTGCTCCAAGCGCGCTTTCGTCCATAACAACATAGCTGCGGTAAACAGTGTCGCTGACTCTGCCCGTTTGGCTATTATATGTATATGCCATCACAGTCATTGTTTTTTCAATGGCATAGTGCGGATATATGGGCGCAGGATTGGTTTGGTTGAACCATTCATCATCTGTTGAAATTTTATAGTATGTCCTATAATTTCTTTGCTCATAGGCAATATCTTCAGCGTGAGATATAACCGCTTTTTTTCCATCAGCTTTCAGGTAAATGCCCGAAGCGGGGGTTATATCGGGCGCGGGAGGATTGAAGGTGTAGATGTATCCTGCACAGGGGCTTGCATTACCGCTGCCGTCAACCATTCTTGCATAGATGATAGTGTCTTTTGTTTCAAAAACGGGCATATCATCAGGATATTGCCTCCATGTGGCCTCACCGTCATATTTCCATTCTATGGAGATATCGTTTCTGTTGTCATAGATGGAATAGAATTTTATTGCAAACGGTGTTTTGCTCTCGGTGTATGTGCCGCTTGGCTTGTCGGCATAGGGAGGCGTAAGAACAACTCCATCATCGCCGATTATGTAAGCATAGGCGTTTGTCTGGCTCTGTGCGCCGTCGAGAATTGTTTTGATTTCAAGAACTACACTGTCTGTGAAATTCTTTCCTGCATCATACAAAAGCTCAGTTTTCTGGTCATCTGCATAGGCGTTGCCAGTTTTGGTGTCAATATAAAATCTGATTTGAGCGTCGCTGGAGACTTCATCAACACAGAATTTAACAGGAACATAACCGTCTGTGTCATTTCCGATGCTATACTCTATGTAGCATCTTTCGTCGGCTGTTTTTTCAACAGACAAGGCATCAACGCCTATGAGAGGCAGCTCCTCAACAATGGTTGATGGCGGGCATATGGGAGCTTCGGGAGTTACTTCATACCAAAACTCTGCCACTTCGCTCTTTAACACATTGCCGTTTACAACCTGCACGCAAATTGCCTTTATCATTGTGTCATTTTTAATTTCAATCGGATTATTTTCGTCATATTTGATGGCACCGCCATCTACGGTGAGGTCAGGTGCATCAAAAGGCGTCTTTCTGTCGCCGATTGTGTAATAGATTTCGATGTCTTCCGGGGGCTGTACAAAGCTGACTGTAAATTCGCTGCTGCCAATTTCTCTGGTGTAGTAGCCCGAGGGAAGTGTCACAGTGGGTTTTGCAGGCTTGTCATACACCACATTGTAAACATGCTCAACCATCTCCGACACATATTCGCCGTCTTTTACAACAACAGCCCTGATTCTGGTGTAGCCTGATACGGGAATATCTATAACATCATTGTCAGGTGCTTTTAAGCTGCCGTTTGGCTCGGTGCCGTCCAATGTGTACCAAAGCTCAAAACGGTCTTTGTTTTCATTGGTGCTTTCGGGAGAGAACACTGTGACCACATCTGATTTTGTGAACTCACAGCTTTCGGGAGAGAACACGGGAGCAAGAGGCTTTATGATATACACAAATTTGTCGCCCAAATAATCATCGGGATTATCGTCGCTTTTAATTCTTGCGTTAAATTCTATATGCTCGTCAACAGTTGTTGTGTCGCCGATAATTGTGCCGTCGTAGTCTTGCCAGCTAACCCCGCCGTCAAAGGAAACCTGGATTTGCTGCCCCGGCTCATCGGGATATAATATTACTTCAACGCTGCCGATGTAAATGCCCGATGGATACACAGCAGAAACTCCGCTTGTGTTTCTATCGCTGAAAATATACCAGAATGAAGAAACATCGCTCCACTGGCCGTCATATAAGGCAACGGCTTTTATAACTGTGTCTTCTTTAAGATATATAGGCTCTGCAGCGTTATATTCAAATCTCGTTTCTTTGCGGGGGTCGTCACCGTTTGTTGTGTAATAAATTTTTGCACCTAAAGTGTCACACAAAAGTCTGATTGGCTGCTCCACATCGAGGCCTGAGCCCGGTGTGGCAGTGACGGCGGCAGGCTTGATGCCTAAATGATAAACACTCACATCACTGATGCCCCACTGGTTTTTGGTGACCAGCCTTACAGTTCTGGAGCGGTCAATGATGGCAAGCTCCTGCGAATGCACATCAACCTCAACCCATTGTGTTTCGGGGTCGTTGCCTATGTAGTTGGCTGTGTTGTTTTTAACATAATCAACGGACAGGTCTTCGCTAAAGGTGTAATAAATGCTGTTACCCGCACTTATGCCCTGCGCAACATTCTTTGTGTCGCATGTGTAAACATAATATCCCATATTGCCGCTTGCCCATTCCTCGGTGTAAATGATGGGAATTTCTTCATCGGCCTTGTTGAAAAGATACGGCGAATGAGGCAGGAAATTGTATGTAAAGGTTGCCACATAGCTCCATTTGCCATTGCCATAGGCTGCAGCCTTTACGGTTGTGTTTTGGTCAAAGGAAAGCGTGGTGCCTTCAATATATTTTTTAACAGCTGAGTTTTGGCCTGAGTTGTCACACGGGTTTGTGATGCCGTCGGTGGTATAGTAAATATCACAGGGCATTGGGTTTGTGTGATAAAGACCAACGCTTATTTCGCTGTTGTATGTGCCGCTTGGCTTTGTGGCAAGGGGCATGGTGGGTCTGCCCTGCTCTTTGATTGTGATGTAAAAAATACCGTCATTTTTAACTTCTTTGTCAAAGTTCAGTTTTTCATCTTCAACATTTTTTGCAAACAGCTCCAGGTCATATTCTGAACCGTTGTTATAATCAATATACACGGCAGTGGAGCCTGTTTGCTTTGGTTTTAGCGGAAGCTTGCAAAGATTGTACCACAAATCCTGATTTTCGGATGTTTTATCGGGGAAAAAGCTTTCTTCACCCATCAAAAAGATTGTTGCAGCAGCATAGCCATCGGTCTCGGAATAGCTTGGCTTGTATGTCATATATCCGGGCATCGTTTGCTGCACAGAGTCGGCATCTTCATCTTTTACATCGTCACTGTCAACGGTTGTGTCAAATTTACCGCCTGGAACAGAAAAATCTATTGGGGCTTCATCGTTAGCAAATTCAAAATATTTTGTGTCAAAATATATTTTTACAGTGTAGCCCTGAAGGTCATATTGAGGAGCCTTGCGAGTTCCGTCATCGTTTATGCCACCCTTGTTGGGGTTGTCGATGGCAAGATAGATGTTTGCCACATCTCCCTCTTCGATGGTTGTTCTTATCTCGCTTGTGTCAAGTGACGGGGGTGTGTCAAAAGCATGAAGATACACCTCCCTTTTGCCTTTGTCTATGTTATCTGCTTGTGCAACAATAAGCTCTTGCGGTAACATTGAAACAAGCATAATGAAGCATAATATGAATGATAATAATCGTGATTTTTTCATAATGCGTAATCTTCTCCTTTGAATTATTAAGTGGAAAATCCTCTTTCAAAGCATATAACCTGCAAAATTTTGGTTATATGCCTTGAAAGAGGGGGAAGCCAAAGCTTCCCGCCTCTAAAAACTTCATTGAAGTTTTTTAATTAGTTACCCATTGTGTGGAGTACATACTGAACATC
>JAFVSB010000016.1 GCA_017503945.1 Clostridia bacterium | reverse complement strand
TGTGCTCGGCCAGGATGACTATGCCTGCATGAGAGAGGTGCTATCCCGCCGCATCGAACATGGCATCAATGACAAAAACAGTGATGGCGAAAAAAATGATTTCTATCCTTTTCCCGATCTGATTTTGGTCGATGGCGGCCATGCTCATGTAAACACAGCTTTGAAAGTGCTGTCGGAATTCGGGATAAACATTCCTGTTTTTGGCATTGCCAAGGATGACAAGCACTAAACCACTGCACTTGTAAGCTCAACTGAGGAACTGCCCATAAGCAAAAGCGATGAAGCGTTCATGCTGCTTACTCAAATTCAGGACGAAATGCACCGCAGAGCCATATCACACCACAAATCTTTGCGCGACAATTCGCTGCTCAAAACTGAGCTTTTAAAGATTAAAGGAGTGGGTGAAAAAAAGGCGCTGGCCCTTTTACGGAGTTTCAAAAGTGTCAAAAAGATAAAAGAGGCAAGTCTTGAGGAAATATGCTTGGTGGCAGGTATAGATAAGAGCACAGCACAAAATGTTTATGGATATTTTCACGGCATTTAGCCATTGCCTGTTCTTGACATTACATGGCTTTGATGCTATAATACTGAAGTTGTTACTTTGCAAAAAATATCAAAAGGAAGACATAAAATGCCTATCACACAATTTCTCAAAAAAAATGCAGAAAAATACCCCAACCAGACGGCACTTGTTGAAATCAACCCTGATGTAAAAGAACTTCGCCGTGTCACCTGGAAAGAATATGAGCTCATCGAATCGGGTGCATCTCAGGAATATAAGCGTGAAATCACCTGGAGTGTATTCGAAGAAAAAGCTAATCGTTGCGCTAATCTGCTCATAAGCCGCGGAATTAAAAAAGGTGACAAGGTTGCTATCTTGCTTATGAACTGCCTTGAGTGGCTGCCCATATATTTTGGCATATTAAAATCAGGCGCACTTGCTGTGCCGATCAATTATCGTTTCACTTCCGATGAAATCAAATATTGTCTGGAGCTTGCCGATGTTGATGCGTTGGTGTTTGGCCCTGAATTTATAGGCCGAATGGAAGAAATATGCGATAAAATTCCAAGGGTTAAGCTTTTATTCTATGTGGGAGATGCTTGCCCCACATTTGCAGAAAATTATTTGCATCTTGCAACCAATTTTTCCAGCGTTTCTCCCGATATTGAGCTAAATGATCACGATGATGCCGCAATTTATTTTTCGTCGGGCACCACAGGCTTTCCAAAAGCCATACTTCACAATCACGAAAGCCTTATGCATTCTGCCATCACAGAGCAAAAGCACCATGGTCAAACCCATGATGATGTTTTTCTTTGTATACCGCCGCTTTATCACACAGGTGCAAAAATGCACTGGTTTGGCTCGCTTCTTTCGGCAGGCAAAGCAGTGCTGCTCAAAGGCATCAAACCCAAAAATATCATAGAAACCATTTCCAACGAAAAGTGCTCAATAGTCTGGCTCTTGGTGCCATGGGCGCAGGATATTCTCGATGCCATTGAGCGCGGCGACTTTGACTTGGGTGATTACTCTTTGGCGCAATGGAGGCTAATGCACATTGGCGCTCAGCCTGTTCCCCCCAGCCTCATTAAACGATGGATGACCATCTTCCCGAATCATCAATACGACACAAACTACGGCTTGTCTGAATCCATAGGTCCCGGCGCTGTGCATCTTGGCGTAGAAAACATACACAAAGTAGGTGCTATTGGTGTGGCAGGCTATGGATGGGAAGTAAAGATTGTTTCCCCCGATGGCATAGAGGTCACAGATGGTGAAGTAGGGGAGCTGGCGGTCAAGGGCCCTGGTGTTATGACCTGTTATTACAAAGACGAAAAAGCCACACAAGAAGTTTTAAAAGATGGCTGGCTCCTTACAGGTGACATGGCCAAAAAAGATGAAGACGGATTCATCTATCTTGTCGACAGAAAAAAAGATGTCATCATCAGTGGTGGCGAAAACCTGTATCCTGTTCAAATTGAGGACTTCTTAAGAGCTCATGAAGCCATCAGCGATGTAGCGGTTATTGGTTTGCCCGATCAAAGACTCGGCGAAATAGCAGCAGCTATTATTCAGATAAAAGACGGTACCTCATGCTCGGAAGATGAAATAAATGAATTTTGCAAGGCTCTTCCACGATACAAAAGACCCCACAAAATCATCTTTGCCCCCGTTCCGAGAAATGCCACAGGCAAAATCGAAAAACCCCGTCTTAGAGAAATTTATTGCGGCGAAAGCCTCGTAGCTTCACAGGTCAATTCATAAAAATCATCTTGATTTTTCCACAAAAAAAGTCCGAATTTTTCGGACTTTTTTCTTCGTTTATTGAAAATAGGTAATCATCACTTTGTTATAATTGAAAATCTTCCTTCGAGAATTTTTCAAAACTTACTTTTTTAGCAGGCACATATTTATATATGTCATATTTGAATTTTTTGCAAGCAAAAGTTTTGCTGGTTTCTTCTTTGGTAAGCATACACAAAATCAACTCGTTTTGTGGTTCATAATGAGCATGGCAGCAAAGCGCACAGCATGGATTTGATGTCCCTTTTATTTGCATATTATCACCTCAGCTATAATATACGCTGAAAAGCGTCGCCGCGCAAGCAACACGCAGTTGCGGCATTTAACAAGCGCTAACCATTGACAGGCGCAGCAAATCATATTGCCATGTATGTTGTTGTGTATGCGCGCAAATTATGATAGCATATAATCAGTTGAACAAATGGAAAATTGTACATATAGAACCAAAAAATATGAACGGCAGTTTTCTTTGGATAACTGCCGTTCTTGATATTAATATGAAAATTCAACTTTAAATATTTTACAAAGTAGCCAAGCTGTGATGATTGGAATGAATGAAACGATAACGTCTGCAGCCAACACAATATTAGGGAGGCCTGCAATTGCAAAGACATAGCAACTCCCTAAACCTATATGGCCGAGGAGTCCACTAAACAAAGCTATAACAATGCCTTTTGCGGTCATACGGTTGGACTTCTTGCATATATAAATTACCCAGATTGTTAGAGGAACGAAAATAAGACTGCCGGAGAAGAAACCAGGGTTATTTGCGATGCCTAGTCCCATTGCAATACTTCCCACACAGTGGAGCAGACCATTTGCCAAGATGAACCCATAAGGTGCCAGTCCT
>JAFVSB010000171.1 GCA_017503945.1 Clostridia bacterium | reverse complement strand
ATGGTGTCAACGAGCATATCGTACACGCGGCAGGCTCTGCCCGGTACAAAATACTGATGTACTTCATCGGACACTGCATATACAAAGCATATTAGTATAGAGTATGCTAAGAGCTTGATGCCAACTCCAAAAGAACGCATGCAATAACACACAAGCGCACCCAATACAGCATATTCTGTAAAATGAGCGAGCTTTCTGATTATGGTCTCGATGATATCTAACAAATATTGCGAAGGATTGTTTATAAAAAATCTGATGATATAGTCAGTTATAAACATACTGTCTGCACCTGACTCGGCAGCACTTTTGGCAGAGAAGCTGAAAATGACATACATCCACAGCAAAGTCATAGTCAATGAAAAAATTTTTCTATACATTGAAATTCTCCGATGGTTTATGGCTTGTTATAAATTTTTGAAGCATATACCAAAGTGCCCATGCCATGCTTATGCCACATGCAATGCCAAGAGCATATTGAACCGTGAGCGAGCTATAGTGTCTGAAGCTATCCCAGTCACTTTTAAGAGCGTAGCTCATTGTGTAAAAAAGATCTCCTCCGGGAATCAGCGAAACTACACCAGGAATAAAAAATACACTGGCGGGAGTTTTGTTGACACGAGCCATAACCTCACCATAAAGCGCGGCAAATGCTGATGCAGCAAAGCTTGCTACAAAGTAGTTGGCAGTGATGCTTTGAAAAATCAAAAACAATCCCCAACTAAAAAATCCGCCTACTGATACCATAAACACAAGTGAGTTGCGAATGTTAAACACTAAAGCAAATCCGGCTGAACCGAGAAATGCTGTTATTAACTGAATGATATTTTCTTTCATAATGTTACACCCCTATAAGCGTCATAGACAGAACAAAGCCAAGCGCAAGTGATGCTGCCCAAAGAATCGTTTCAACCATACGAATGACACCAGTGTTGGTATCGCCCACAAGAAGGTTACGAATAGAATTGGTAAATGCAATACCCGGAATAAGAAGCATGATATCACCAATTATTATTTTGTCGGCATTCAATTTGAAAATCTGTGCAGTAAAACAGATGCATATACCTACCAAAAACGAAGTGATAAGATTGAATATTATAGTATTGGGACAAAACCTTCGGAATTTGCTTTGCATAAAATATATAAGCACTGCAAAAAAAACTGCTGCAAGCCCATCGAGCACAGTGCCGCCAAAAAACACAGCGAAAGCCCCTGCCGCAAGCATGCTGCCTATGTATAGCTTTAGCTGATTGGGGTTATACTCCTTCAGTGAGTCAAAGCTTTCTTCAAATTGCGTCTCATCTATTTTGCCGCTGCATTTTTCGCGGCTGAGACCATTTAGCTTTTCAAGGCGCGAAAAATCAGTGCAGGCAACAGACTCAATGCGCCTAAGCTGGGTATGTGTGATTCCGTTTGTATCAATGAGAGATATGATGATGTGCCCAGTGACTGCATATACATTGATTTTGCTTGCACCATATGAAAGACCAAGTCTTGTGAGTGAATCTTCCACTCGGTTAACTTCGGCTCCTGATTCAATCATCATTTCGCCAAAATCCAAAAGAGTGTGCAGAATGTGATCATATCTTGAATGTGTTTCAGTAATTTTGAACACCCCCGTCAGTTAATATTTTGTTGCTGCAGTATATTTGTCTGATAAGCGAAAAATCCCCGCAGAGTAGAAATGAATGAAAATATTACAGTTTCAAAACTCCTAATCTGAGGGGATTGTTAACCGAATTAAAAATTATTTGGAATCGGATCTGTCTACATAGTGAGTGTGAAGCAATTCGTGAGATTTATGGCCACAGGGCTCACCGAGGAATTCATCATAAAGATTTTTGATAACAGGATTCTCGTGAGATTTTCTGATGGCAGCCTTTTCATCTTCTGAATAAAGAGCTTTGGCTCTTTGTGCCTTAACATCCACTGTAGCTTTTGTGTAGGAATCTACTATAGGCTGGCCTCCGCCATTGATGCAACCACCCGGGCATGCCATGATTTCAACAAAATCATAGTGCTCGCCTGCTTTTATTTTTTCAAGGATGATTTTTGCATTGGCAGTGCCGTGAACAACAGCAACCTTGACATCTTTGCCTGCGATGGTGAGGGTAGCTTCTTTGACGCCTTCAAGACCGCGAACAGGCTCTATGTTGAGGTTGTCAAGAGGTTTTTTCTCAAGAACTTCATATACAGTTCTGATGGCAGCTTCCATAACACCACCTGTTGTGCCGAAGATAACGCCTGCACCTGTGGCTTCGCCAAATGGTGAATCAAACTCTTCGTCAGGCAATGAATTAAAGTCGATACCTGCCTGCTTGATCATTCTTGCAAGCTCTCTTGTGGTGAGTGAGCAGTCAATATCAAGCGCACCGCTTGTGGAATGTTCGCTTCTGCTTGCTTCATACTTTTTGGAAGTACAGGGCATAATAGCAACGGAATAAATATCCTTCTTGTCAATGTTATTCTTCTCGGCATAGTATGATTTGATGATAGCACCAAACATCT
>JAFVSB010000170.1 GCA_017503945.1 Clostridia bacterium | reverse complement strand
CCGACGAAAAATACTGGGCAAGAACCTCGCCAATTCTTTTTCCGTTTGTTGGTTCACTTAAAGATAAAGCATACAGGCTGGATGGCAAGGTTTATCCCATGAGCCAGCATGGCTTTGCCAGAGATAATGAATTTGAGCTTGTTGATAATGATGACACTTCTGCCACATATATTTTAAATGAAAATGAGCAAACATTATCAAAATATCCTTTCAAATTTGCGCTTATAATCAAATACACCTTGATTGGCAGCAAAATCAAAATTGAGTGGACGGTAGAAAACAAAAATGATAAAATAATGAGCTTTTCAATAGGTGCACACCCTGCCTTCAACTTAAGAGAAGGAGACAACTATTTTAAATTTGATAATTCCAGCGATATAGTTTATAATCTTATTGACGAATCGGGTCTTTATGATAAAGCAAGAGTGCATACATTAAAAAACGACGGATATGTCAAAATAACAGATGATATGTTTGATAATGATGCTCTGATAATTGAAAACAATCAGGCAAAAGAAGTAACTTTATGCGACAACAACAAAGTGCCATATATCAGAGTCAAATTTGATGCAGAGCTTTTCGGCCTGTGGTCTCCTGCCAAAAAGAATGCTCCCTTTGTGTGTATAGAACCTTGGTATGGAAGATGTGACCGCAATGACTTTGATGGTGAACTTTCACAGCGCGACTATGTTATTAACCTCAGTGCCCGCGAAAAATTCAATGCCTCATATGAGATAGAGTTATTGTAACTGTATATAACAATCGTAATATATTTATTTTACAAAAGAAGGTGCTTAGTTTATGCGAAAATTCAAAAGAATTATCACGCTTGTAGTTTTAATATTAGTGGTGCTCTCAGCTGTCAAAGTGGCTCCGCTTGCCTTGGAATTTTTATCTGTTTCCAAATGTCAGGGAGACGATGTTAGCTTCGAGGTA
This sequence comes from Clostridia bacterium, assembly GCA_017503945.1. GTDB lineage: Bacteria > Bacillota > Clostridia > UMGS1810 > UMGS1810 > RGIG1828. Next base: position 2,549 of record JAFVSB010000170.1, on the reverse strand, counting down.
GCCAAGGGCTCGGGTGTGTCTCAGGTGGCCGATGCGCTCAAAGAGCGTGGCATCATAAAAAACCGCTACACTTTTATTGCAAGAGTCCGCTTTTTCTCTGAAGGCAGCATATACTACGGTACCCACTCTATAACTAACGGCATGACACTTGCCGACATTGTAAACACCCTCACCACTGCGCCTGAAGACATGAACACAGTGACTCTTTCTGTGCCTGAGGGATATTCTGTTGAAATGATTGCTCATCGCGCCTCCGAAGCAGGATTGTGCACCTATGATGAGTTCATACAAGCGCTAAATGACACCTATGAATATGAATTTATAAATCACATTCCCGATGCAAATCACAAATATAAGCTCGAAGGATTTCTTTTTCCGGACACATATGAGTTTTTTGCCACTGATGATGCTCATGCTGTGATAGACAAAATGCTTGGAGCCTTTCAGACACAATACACCAAATATTTCACAGACTTTAACCGCATGTACGAAATAGTCACAAAGGCATCTATTGTTGAGCGTGAGGCAGTGCTTGATTCAGAGCGTGCCACTATTGCAGGTGTTATAAACAACCGCCTTGCAAAAGATATGCTTTTGCAGGTTGATGCCACGGTTGTCTATGCCAAATCGGCGGGTCTTTATGATATTACACAGGTCACATATGCAGACCTTGAGGTTGATTCTCCCTACAACACCTACAAAACCAAAGGTCTCACCCCCGGCCCAATCTGCAATCCGGGCATAAAATCTATCTTGGCTGCTGCCAAGCCCGAAAGTCACGAATGGCTTTTTTATCACACCGATGAAGTCAAAAAAGACGGCAGTCACATTTTCACCAAGACCTTTGATGACCATGTAGCTACAATGAATTGATTTTTGGAGGAATATATGAAGTTACTTTGGGATTTGTTTTTCACCTTTGCCCGCATAGGCGCCTTCACCTTTGGCGGCGGATATGCCATGCTGCCTATGATTCAAAATGAAGTTGTTGAGCGCAAAAAGTGGGCTACAGAAGAAGAAGTCATGAATTATTATGCGGTAGGGCAGAGCACCCCCGGCGTTATAGCTGTTAACACTGCCACCTTTATAGGCTATAGGCAGGCGGGCGTTTTGGGGGGCATCTTTGCCACTCTTGGCGTTGTTGCTCCATCAGTTGTCATTATAACCGTGATAGCCGCATTCATACGCAATTTTCTTGAATATGAGGTAGTTGAGCACGCCCTTGCGGGAATTAGTGTGGCGGTTGCAGTGCTTGTAATAAGTGCAGTGATTAACCTCTGGAAAAAGGGCGTAAAAAACCTTTTTGGCGTTTTCATGTTTGTCATTGGCTTTGCAATATCTGTGTTTACTAACTGGTCACCTATTGTTGTGGTTATTTTGGCGGTAATTGGCGGCATAACCTACGGCAAAGTAACTAACTCAAAGGCAGGTGATGGCAAGTGAATGTAATTTTGGCTCTTATATATGAGTTTTTCAAAACAGGTCTTTTTGCAGTGGGCGGTGGTCTTGCCACACTTCCGTTTTTATATGACATAGCAGCGCGTTACGACTGGCTCGATGTCTCCATAATGCCCGATATGATAGCAATTTCCGAATCTACCCCCGGTCCGATTGGTGTCAACATGGCCACCTATTGCGGCTATAACGCCGGATTTTTGCAAGGCGGCATCGGCTTTGGCATGCTTTATGGTCTTGCGGCTACTCTCTCGCTTATTTTGCCGTCACTTATCACCATTATCATTGTGGCACGCATACTCGATAAATTCCAAAACAGCACCCTTGTAGACAATGCCTTCAAAGGCCTTCGTCCTGCTGTGTGCGGCCTCATTGCCTCTGCTGCTCTGACGGTTTTTGCATCGGCTTGCCTTGAGGTTGATTTGTTTGAAATATCGGGTAGCTTTGCATCGCTTTTTGATATTAAGGCGCTTGTGCTTTTTGTGCTGCTGTTTGCAGTGAACAAAAAATTTAAGCTCCACCCCGTGTTTATAATAATACCTGCTGCTATTGTGGGAATAATTTTTGAAATGTAACAGTAATATTACATCTGGGCAATCTCTATTGCATAAATTTCTTGCAGATGTTATATTTATTATGGTATAAAATGATATAATTGGAGGGTCAATATATGTGGATTTGCCCTGTTTGCCAAAAAGAAAACATAGACTACGCTTATCGTTGTCTCAGTTGTATGACCGGAAAGCTTTGCAACAATTGCTCCACTCCTTTTACCGGAGATGTTTGCAAGCAGTGCGGTAAAGATACCGACACTCCCATCTGGATGACAGAAAAAGAACATGAACAATACATCTCTTCAATAACTGCTATTATAGAAGAAAATGCAGCACAGGAACCCGTAGCAGAAGAACCTGCAGCAGAAGAACCTGCAGCAGAAGAAGCTGCAGCAGAAGAAGCTGCAGCAGAAGAAGCTGCAGCAGAAGAGCCTGCAGCAGAAGAGCCTACAGCAGAAGAACCTGCAGCAGAAGAACCTGCAGCACAGGAGCCTGAAGCAGAAGAACCTGCAGCACAGGAGCCTGAAGCAGAAGAACCTG
>JAFVSB010000169.1 GCA_017503945.1 Clostridia bacterium | reverse complement strand
TGCGGATATTATCTGTACCGCATTATTTTAAAAATTCGTCACGCGTATAAAATTTCGTTATTCACCAATACTTAATTTAGATTATTAACAAAATATTGGTGATATATAGTGTCAAAATTTATAGTAAATTCCTCAAGACCACTGCGTGGCACAGTGAAAGTGTCAGGTTCAAAAAATTCAGCACTTCCAATTCTTTCCGCCTGCCTTTTGTCAGGCGGAATATCTGTTATAAAAAATGTTCCTGACCTTAGTGATGTGAGCATTATGTGCAGCATACTCTCTCATCTTGGGTGCAAAATTTCAAGAGATGGCGATGTCATCACTGTAGATTCATCAAATGCATCAAGCGTCGCTCTTCCATATGAGCTCACGGGGAAAATAAGAGCTTCATTCATTGCGGCAGGAGCTTTGCTTGCACGCTTCAAATTTGCAGAAATTGCGCTCCCTGGCGGGTGCACCATAGGCACACGCCCTGTCGATTTGCATCTCAAGGGCTTTAGTGCTTTGGGCAGTGAGCATCACATAAAAGATGGTTTTGTATATATCACATGCCCCCATCTTAAAGGCACAAAAATTTGTCTTGATTTTCCGTCGGTAGGTGCCACTCAGAATATAATGCTTGCATCTGTTCTTGCATCGGGCACCACCATTATCGAAAACTGTGCATCTGAGCCCGAAATTGCAGACCTTGCTGATTTCCTTTGTAAATGCGGTGCTGATATATCAGGTGCAGGCACCGATAAGATAACCATCAACGGAGTAAAATCTCTCACAGGCTGTGAACATACCATCATTCCCGACAGAATAGAAGCAGGCACCTTTATGGTGGCTGCCGGTGCCACAGGTGGTGATATACGGCTTGAAAATGTAATTTCGTCACATCTCACATCTGTCACATCCAAGCTTTGCGAAATCGGCATAAACTGCTGTGAATTTGCTGATGAAATTTTAGTAAGGTGTGATGGTGAAAGAAAAGCCGCCACAGTAAAAACTATGCCGTTTCCTGGCTTCCCAACCGATATGCAATCTCAGATTGCTGCCATGCTTTGCTGCATTGAAGGCACCTCTCTCATCACTGAGACAATATTTGAAAATCGATTTATGTATGTTCCCGAGCTCATTCGCATGAATGCCGACATAAAGGTCGACGGACGCACAGCAGTCATCAAAGGCAATTCATCGCTCATAGCAGCTCAGGTCAATGCAACAGACCTCAGGGCGAGTGCCGCACTCATAATAGCAGGAATGGCAGCCAAAGGTAAAACCACCATCAACAATGCAGACTATCTTAAAAGAGGCTATGAACACCTCGACACCAAGCTGAAGTCTCTTGGCGCTGATGTTTGGTTTGAGGAATAATTATATATTTGCTTTTGCACTCATAAAATGTTATGGGTGCAAAGTATGAAATTAGTTAAAATCAATCTCAAAATTTTGTTATTAATATTTGCTGTAATCGGTGTAATTTCGTTTGCAACAGTAAAATATATTGAAGCAAAGATTATGCCGAGAGGTGCTGAGGTGCTGCATTCTTATGCCGAAACCAATATGTTTGAAATTCTCAATTCTACTGTTGATGAAGTAATTGAGAAGTATTCCATTGATTATGACAGTCTTGTTAATATCATATATTCTGACGATGGATCCATAAGCGCGCTGGAGGTCAATTATGCTCTTGTAAACAAAATAAAATCTGAGATCTCAATGCTTGTGTCAAAGCGGTTGAGTGATCAGGATGAAATGCCCGTATATGTGCCAATGGGTGCATTTTCACAAAATATGTATCTCATAGGTAAGGGCCCAAGCTTAAAATTCAAATTGGTACAGCGAGGATATGTTCAGACCGATTTTGAACATCAATTTGAAAGCGCTGGTGTCAATCAGACAATGCACACTCTCAAAATCACGCTTGATGCCGATGTTGCGCTCATGCTTCCTTTCTACAGCACACACACATACATGCAAACAAGTGCAATTTTGTCTCAAATGATAATCAATGGCGAAAGCCCCGACAGATATTTTAGTTTATACGAAGGAGAACCCTGATGACAGATAATATCAATTATAATCACATAGTAGAATATCTCAATAATACTCTTCCGGATACCGACGGACTTCTTCGTCAAATCGAACTGTATGCCCATGAAAACAATGTGCCAATAATTCAAAAAGAAGTCAGATGTTTTTTGGGCATGCTTTTAAAATACAAAGCACCAAAAAATATCATTGAGCTTGGCACAGCTATCGGGTATTCTTCGTTGTTCTTTTCAGACTACATACAAAAAGACGGTCACATTGTCACCTTTGAAAGGGAAAAGGAATATTTCGATATTGCCACATCCAATATTGCCAAAGCAGGCAAAGAGGACACCATCAAAATCATCTTTGGCGATGCATATGAAAATGTAAAAACTCTTAGTGGCGAATATGACATGATTTTTATGGAT
>JAFVSB010000168.1 GCA_017503945.1 Clostridia bacterium | reverse complement strand
GTTCACGCAAAGAAGGAGACATGGGTTCAAAAGCCATCAGCGAATTCATTCCTGATATACTTTCAGAAATTGCTACAAAAGCTCATTGATTTTAATTTTGAAAGGCACAGTTTTTACACAAGGCTGTGCCTTGTAATTTTCAAAAGGCAGGTTTTATTGTAATGCATCCTATCAAACACTTCATGGTTATAACCAAGCATAGAAATCAAGTCATAAAACACTGTGCCAAATGCGGCATCTTCTGGCAGGGGTTACGGCATGATCTATCTAAATACACCCCCACGGAGTTTTTCCAGGGCGCAAAACATTTTATAGGAACCCGTAGTCCAAACGAAGGGGAAAGAGCCACAAAAGGCTTTTCATCGGCATGGATGCATCATCAGGGCAGAAACAAGCACCATTTTGAGTACTGGAAGGATTATAATCTTGCAACCCGTCGACTTTCACCAGTGAAAATGCCATACAGATATGTTGTTGAAATGTTTTGTGATCGTGTTGCTGCAAGTAAAATATATCAAGGCGCCCAATACTCAGATTCGCATCCTCTTGCATATTTTATGAGGTCTAAAGCCACCCGTGAGATTCATCCGGAAACATCAAACGAACTCGAGTTTCTTTTAACTGAGCTTGCCACTCACGGCGAAAAGCATACATTCAGAATCATCAAACAAAGAATCAAAGACAAATATCAATATTAAAACAAATACATAAAAATGAGAACCCAAATTTGCAACAAGCAAAATTGGATTCTCATTTATTAGTAATAAAAACTACATGTTTTAGTTTATATATCTTCAAGTTTTTTGTCTTTGGGAATAAATTCTCCGTTAAGAAGTTCACCTGTTTCGTGTATAACATTTTTGGGAGCATCAATTGGTTTTCCTACATTACGGTAGTCAAAACTATTTGCGAAATTTGTTATATATGTATGATACTTTGAAACACGAGCCTTCTGCAGGGAAATTATTGGCACAAAAAGCTTTTGAAATTGCGAATCAGTAAGCTCTCTTGATGCAGCCAAACTCAAGGCTGAAAAATGCTCCATACAAAAGCCAGAGCGGGCAAGAACTTTGTCAAGAAAGCCTTTTTCGTTTTTGAGCATATAGATAAAAGAACTTATATAACGCGAAAAAGTATGTTCAATGCGCTCACACACTGCACAAGATGATGCAAGTTTATCTATGGTAGATGCAAAGTCATCCTTTTTACTATAACTTTTTTTGAAAATCGATTTCGTAGGTGCGGACACATCGGCATCTAAAAGCTTAATTACAGAATCAAGATGACTTTGAAGCAAAAGCGAAAGCGGTAAAGCTTTGCTCATAGCACATAGTTCTCTCATGTGCTTTTGGCAAAAGCCTTTTTCGTTTGTAATAATACGAAAATCGCTCTCCATCATTGCGGGACCGACGGTATATCGGATAGCATCGTCTTCAAGCTTGCGGCGCAGAAAGCAAAAAGGACAAAAGCTATTGGCTTCGAGAGCCTCGTTTATTGGTATTGTGTAGATTTTCTCTTTCATAGTATCAATTCTCTCCGCTAATTAGTAATATAAAGATTATATATCAGACAGATGGCAAAGTCAACTGAATAGAAGAGTAATTACTATTGTATTTTTTGTTTTTTTGTATTAAAATATATATAATATAAATCAGTGAGGTGCTTAACATGGAAAGAAAATCAGCATGGACAAAAATATCAGATAAAAAAATTGTATTCGATTTTTGTGATGAATATATCAAGTATCTGAATAATTCGAAAACCGAAAGACTTTGTGTTAACCACACAAGAAGATTGGCTGAAGCAGCAGGTTTTTCTGATCTCGAAAAAGTAGATGAATTAAAACCTGGAATGAAAGTGTATAAAATCAACAGAAACAAGAACATTGTTTTGGCAGTAATCGGAAAACAAAGCATTAACAACGGCATCAACCTTGTGGCTGCACATATTGACAGTCCTCGTCTGGATTTAAAGCAAATACCATTATATGAAGATTGCAACGCTGCTCTTTTAAAAACTCACTACTACGGTGGTATTAAGAAATATCAATGGACAGCAATTCCACTTTCGCTCATAGGTGTGGCAGTGCTTGAAGATGGAACCGTAATCGATATTAACATTGGCGAGGCAGAGAATGACCCTGTGTTTACGATAACTGACCTTCTCCCCCACCTTGCTGCTGACCAGATGGCAAAAAACCTCCGTATAGGCATAGAGGGTGAAGAGCTCAATGTGCTGGCAGGCTCTATACCTGCGGATTGTGAAAAAGATAAGTACAAACAAAATGTGCTAGATATTCTCAAAGAAAAATATCATATTGAAGAAGAGGATCTTATTAGTGCAGAGCTTGAGCTCGTGCCAAATTTCAATGCAAGAAGCCTTGGGTTGGATTCGTCTATGGTAGCAGGATATGGTCAGGATGACAGAGTGTGTGCTTTCACTGCATTCAAAGCAATTGCTGGTATTGTTGAATGCGAGAAAACAGCCGTGTGCTTTCTTGCTGACAAAGAAGAAATAGGATCCACGGGCAATACGGGCATGCAGTCGAAATTTTTTGAAAACTTTTTGGCTAATCTCATAAACAAACAAAATGGTTGTTATAACGAACTTATGCTCAAAGATGCACTATCACATTCTATGTGTCTTTCTTCTGATGTGTCATGCGCAATGGATCCAACATTTAAAAGCGTATCTGAACCGCTTAACAGTGCTTATCTTGGCGAAGGTGTAACATTCTTAAAATACACAGGTTCCAGAGGTAAATCGGGCACCTCAGATGCAAGCGCAGAATTTGTTGCTAAGATACGAAAAATATTAAACGATGCAGATGTAGCTTGGCAAATGGCTGAGCTGGGCAAGGTTGATCAGGGCGGTGGCGGAACAGTGGCAAAGTTTATTGCTAACCTTGATGTAGACACCATTGATTGCGGGGTACCTCTTCTTTCAATGCATGCCCCTTATGAAATCTCCAGCAAAATTGATGTATATATGGCATACAAAGCATACAAGGCCTTTTTTGCAGCACAGTAAGAAAAAATGCACCCCCTCTGGGG
>JAFVSB010000167.1 GCA_017503945.1 Clostridia bacterium | reverse complement strand
TCGGTTTTTCTGTTGCATTTTCAGGAGAGTCTCTTTCTGATGATGAGCTCAATGACCTTATTTTAAATACAATCACACTTTTTGACCGCAATAATGATGACCACATCGACACTTTCCCCATTGTGTATGAAGATGGGAAATACATATTCAAATACAATGGCTTGTCAGGCAATGACCTCGACACAAAGGTGCGCAACACCAAATTTACCCTTGGCATATCCGATAACCTCGATGCTTCGCAGTGCATTGATGCGCTCATCGAAAAATTCGGCATAGACAATCGCTACACCCCCGCGCAGCTTCGCGATATCATTGCAGTGCGCTATGAGATGGTTGCGCGCAACTATTCAAGTGCCAATCCTTTAAACTTTGCATCAGATGTATCCATGCAAACGGTATCTGCCATAGAAGAAAACACTGAGCTCTACGAGGGGCTCAAGGTGAGCAATTCGCCTGTGCGCAACTATGTCCATGGCACTTTAGCCGCTCACATTCTCGGCAGAGTTGATATTATCTATCAGGAGGAATACGAAAAGCTTCAGGACGAAGGCTACGGGCTCAACTCCGTCATCGGCAAAGACGGCATGGAGAAAATTTTAGAAAAACAAATCAAAGGCACCGACGGCAAAAAGAGCGTGGTGCTAAGTGTGGGAGAAGACCCCAAGATTACTGAGGTCGCGGCAGTCCCGGGCAACAATGCCATGCTCACCATCGATATTGACCTGCAAAAAACTGCCGAAAAAGCACTCAAAGATACCATCGATTCCATCAGGGCAAACAGCTGGAAGAAGACCGACAATGCCGGCAGTGATGTTGGCGGAGGTTCTGTTGTTGTGCAGGATGTTGAAACGGGCGAAATTCTTGCCATGGCAAACTATCCCACCTTTGATCCCGACAATTTTACCCGTGATTACACCACTTTGCTCAACGACAAATCCAACCCGCTTCTTAACCGAGCCATCAGCGGCATATATCCTCCGGGCTCAGTTTTTAAAATGCTGACCACCATAGCTGCTCTTGAGGAAAAGGTTGTTTCCGATTCCACCATCATCGTAGACGAGGGTGTATATGAATACTACGGTCAGAAATTCAACTGCTGGACCTACACCGAAACCGGCTCCACTCATGGCCCCATGGATGCTGCCAATGCGCTCAAAAACTCATGTAACTATTATTACTATGAGGTTGGCAAACGCCTCGGTGTGCAAAAGCTCGTGGAATATGGCAAAAAAATGAATCTTGGCCAAAAAACAGGCATAGAGCTCGAAGGCGAGGTAAGCGGTGTTTTGGCGAGCGAAGAATACAAAAAAATGAATTTCGACGAGATCTGGTATCCCGGTGACACACTCCAGATGGCAATCGGGCAGTCATATAACCTCTTCACACCTCTGCAGCTTGCTCTGTATACTTCCACCATAGCCAATCGAGGCACCATATATCAGCCGTATCTCACCAAATGCATACGCGATAGCTCAAATGGCAAGATAATATCCGAGTCTGCCCCCAAGGTCAAAAACAAATTAAGCATAAGCGATTCTACCTACAACGCCGTCACACTTGGCATGCGCCTTGTAAGCTATGATGGCACTGCATCATCTGTTTTTGGCAGCTATCCCATAGAAACCTGCAGCAAAACAGGCTCTGCCCAGATAACAGGCGGCAGTGCAAACGGCGTTTTCGTATCGTATGCACCATATCAGAATCCCCGCATTGCAATATCCATTGTAATTGAAAATGCAGGTTCGGGAAGCGTTACTGCCCCAATTGCAAAAGCAATATACGATGAATATTTTAAGCTAAACCCCGACTCATCGCAGGATATCCGCACAAAAGACAATTCGTTAATTTCATGAAATTTTCCGTTTTGGTTTTGTGCAAAAAATATATGGACAAATTCGGCAAATTGTGTTAGTATATAGGGAGTGATGTATATGGCAAAGATTGTTTCAATAATTTCAGGCAAAGGCGGCAGCGGTAAGACCACTGTGGCTGTCAATCTTGCATCGCAGCTTGCCATTAGCGGCAAGCGCACTCTCATTATTGACGCAGGCTATGGCATCAGAAATGATGACATACCCCTTGCCCGCACCGATGAGCTTTTGTATAACCTTGGTGACATTATATCAGGGCAGGCAGAGTTTGATGATGCTGTCATTTCAGGGGGCGATGTTTCTCCCGATTTTGTTGGCGCATCGCCGGGGTGCGTGCCTGAGCATTTCAAAGCTCATTTTGCAAATTTTCTTGCCGCAATTTCTCATCGCTATGACTTCATCGTGCTCGATACTCCTGCATCGGCAGGGTGTGAATTTGATGCATGCTGCAATGTGGGTGACATTGTGATAGCAGTGTCAGGCGAAGATGCCCTGTCACGCATCAACACTTCACTTTGCATCAATCGCATATCGGACGCCTGCTCCAAAGAGCTTTATCTTGTTCTTAACATGGTAAAGCATGATTCGTCTGCTTCTTCGCCTTATTGTGAAGATATTGCCGATGAAATCGGCGCAAGGATAATTGGCATTATCCGCTATGATGAATTTGTGCGCCATAGCCTGGAGGCAGGTGACCCCATTGTCAGATACGATACATATGCAGGCAGAGAGCTTGAAAACATAGCACGCCGTTTATGTAATGAATATATCAATCCTTCAAGCAGCACGCTCACAGAGCGTTTGTTTGAAAAAAACAGACTGGTTTTAAAAACACAACAAGGAGGGTTTTAATTTGAATATTGCATTAATCGCACATGACAAAAAGAAAGAACTTATGGTTCAGTTCTGCATAGCCTACAAAGGCATTTTTGCCAAGCACAATCTCATTGCCACAGGCACTACCGGTGGGCTTATTATTGATGCCACAGGCCTTAATGTACACAAATTTCTCTCCGGCACACAGGGCGGCGACCAACAAATCGGTGCCAGAATTGCATACAACGAAATAGACCTTGTTCTTTTCTTCCGTGATCCTCTCACAAGTCAGGGTTATGAGCCTGAAGTTGAACCGCTTTTGAAGCTATGTGATATTCATAATGTTCCCATTGCCACCAACATTGCCACTGCCGAAGTTCTCGTCAGAGGTCTTGACAGAGGCGACATGGATTGGAGAGACATTGTAAACCCCAAAAATGGAAAGTTTTAATTTTGATTTTCATAAAAGAGGGACTGTAAAAAAATCGCATGATTTTTTTGCAGTCCTTTTTTGAGGGATGCAAAAACAGTTCAGAATGGACAAACCGAGCCACAAGCGAGATGTATTCTCGCTTGTGGTTACAACTCAAAGGTGTACGAAGGTATATCGCCTCAATTGTAAAGTGAAATGCAATACTTGTTTGTTTGATTTATATTTTTGAATATATAAATTATAATTACGAACGGGTGTTGCATTTTGTTTTGCAAAAGTCTCTGTCCTACAAGAGTATTGGTGAACAAAAAATATACATTTTTTAAGATAATTATGCGTAAATAGATGACAAATAGGCAAAAAAATGCTACAATATAGTTAGATATTGAAACTTTTTACAATCTATATAGATAGAAAGAGTTCGACAAATAAGAATTT
>JAFVSB010000166.1 GCA_017503945.1 Clostridia bacterium | reverse complement strand
TGAAAATCGGTGTTTATCTCGCGGATGTAGCCAACATCACCGTTGAATATGCCTGAGCCGGGAAACTCTCTTTCCACATCGGTCCATTCGATGTCGTAGTTATTTTTGATTTGCATCACTTTGTCACCCTCGCGAAAAACCAAATCGCCGTATTTCTTTTCTTTTTTGGATTTTGAGGGGGGATTGATAAGATTTTGAAGGATTTTGTTAAGGTTATTTACCCCTGTTATGCCTTTTTTGGTGGGTGAAAGAACCTGAATGTCAAACGGGTCATAGCCATAGGCATTTTTGAGCCTTGTGATGCACAGCTCACATATGTAGGCGGCTCCCTGCTCAGCCGATGGCATTGTTGCAAAATAAAAGTCACTGTTTTTGCCATTGCACACAGGATAGCGCCCCGCGTTTATGGCGTGGGCATTGGTGACAATGGTGCTGTCATCACTTTGGCGGAAAATGTGACTGAGGCGAATGACGCTCACTTTGGTGCTGTCTATGATATCTTTGAGCACATTGCCTGCACCCACCGACGGAAGCTGATTGACATCGCCCACCATTATGAGGCGTGTGCCCGGGCGGGTGGCTCTGAGCAGATTATTCATGAGAGCAATGTCTACCATGGACATCTCATCCACTATGATGACATCGGCATCAATTGGCTCTGATTCGTTGCGAGAGCAATTGAGCTCATCGCCATCGGTGAAATTAACTTCCAAAAGTCGGTGAATGGTCTTGGCTTCCATGTGGCAAAGCTGAGTCATTCTTTTGGCGGCTCGGCCCGTGGGTGCGGTGAGTGCAACCTTGAGGCGCATTGACTTCATCACATCGATTATGGCATTGATGATGGTGGTTTTGCCTGTGCCGGGGCCACCTGTGATGACGAGCACACTTTTGGAAATAGCAAGGCGCACTGCTTCGCGCTGAAGCTCGTCAAACTTTAAAGAGCTTTTGGCCTCGGCTATTTCGATTTGCTTGTCCACATTTATATCATTGACATTGCAGATGGTTTTGGAAAGAAGAGATAGCTTGGTGCAAACATATAATTCATAGTCATAATATTCATACAAATACACTGCAATGTGGTCTTCTTTGCTTTCTTTTACAAGGGTAAAGGTGGAGCACAGATAGTTTATATATTCGGGAATTTTTGAAGGCAAAATGCTGAGCAGATTGGCACAATTGGCAACCAAAGCATCTTCGGGAAGATAGGTGTGACCAAACTGCAGGCTGTATCTGAGCACATATATTATGCCCGCGCAGATTCGTTTGCTGTCATCGGGGGAGATGTTATTTTTTATGGCGATTTCATCGGCTTTTTTGAAGCTGATGCCATAATCACCGTCACACAGGATATAGGGATTGTCGACAACTGCTTGTTTTGATGCGATTTTGTGCTTGCGGTATATTTTCATGCATGCATTGGCTGATATGCCGAATTTTTGCAAAAACATAAATAAATCAGAAGTGCCGAGCTGCTTTGTAAAGCTTTCGGAAATTATCTCGGCTTTTGATGCGGAAATG
>JAFVSB010000165.1 GCA_017503945.1 Clostridia bacterium | reverse complement strand
CTTGCAGACAATGCAGAGCTTGTGGCTGTGATGGATGCAAACCTCGAGGTTGCCAACAAGGTAAAAGACAAGTACAATGCAAAATATGCATTTGACAAATTTGAAGATGTGCTTGCACTTGAAGAAATTCAGGCTGTGTATATTGCATCTCCCGTATTTTGTCATAAAGAACAGGCTATAGCTGCTGCAAAAGCAAAAAAACACATTTTGCTCGAAAAGCCCATGGCTCTTACAAGCGAAGAATCAATAGAAATTGCCGATTGCTGCAAAGCTGAAGGCGTTAAGCTCGGCGTTGGTCTTATGATGCGTTTTCACGGATATCATCAGGAAATGAAAAAACTCGTGGCCGAAGGCAAGCTTGGTGACATTGTGTCGATGCGCGGTCAGCTCACATGCTGGTATCCTGATATTCCTAACAACTGGAGACAAAACAAAGAGCTCTCAGGCGGCGGTGCACTCATGGATATGGGTATTCACTGCATTGACCTTCTCCAGTATATCACCGGCCTCAAAGCACAGGAAGTGACCGGTTTTGCTCATACTCAGACATTTAGCTACAATGCAGATGACTCTGCTGCTATAGTTATGAAGATGGACAACGGTGCTCTTGCTATGGTTGATGCAAACTTCAACATTCCCGATGCTGCTGCTAAATGCAAGCTTGAAATATATGGCACAAAGGGCAGCATTATGGCAGAAGGCACAATCAGCCAGATTGAAGCGGGCGAAGTATCGGTGCTCATTTCTGATGATTCACTCGGTTATGACGCCAATCAGAACCGCGATGAGCTTGCTGCAGTTAAACTTGATGTAGAGCTTGGTAATATGTATGAAAAAGAAATCACATCATTTGGCAATGCTATTGCCAACGATACTGAACCTGAAATCACAGCAGAAGATGCTATTTTGGTTCAGAGAATATGTGAAGCTGTTTACAAATCAACTGATTCTAAAAAGATAGCTAAGCTGTAATTTTGAACCTTATTATACATACAAAACACCCCGACAAATCTGTCGGGGTGTTTTTTGGTTATATCATGTTTTTAAGTGCATACAATAAAATTTTAATTTCTGACAAGGTGTTGAATATTCCCATGCTAACCCTCACTGTGCCTGCATCAGAAGTGCCGAGAGATTCATGAGCTTTGTAGGCACAGTGATACATTGAACGGGTGGCTATGGAATAATTGGAGCTAAGATATGATGAAATGTCCACACAATCCTTTTTGGCATGAGTAAACGAAACTACACCTGTTCTGCCAAGGGTATCTTTTTTGCCGATGATGCTTATGTCTTTGATATGAGAAAGGCCGTCAAGCAGGTATGCGGTGAGCTTTGCTTCGTGCTCGCCAATAGTGTCAATGCCAATTCTATTGATATAGCGTATGCCCTCTGCCAGGCCGCATATGCCGGGGAGATTGAGAGTGCCGCACTCCAGGCGGTCAGGCAGTTCGAGAGGTTGGGCAAGTTCTTTGGAATAACTGCCTGTGCCGCCTTGGATGATGGGATTAAGGTCAAGATTGTGGTTAATACAAAGCAGACCCATGCCCATTGGACCATATAGCCCCTTATGACCCGGAGCTGCAAGAAGATCTATTTTCATTTGCTGCATATCGATATTGATAATGCCGGCACTTTGTGAGGCATCAAGCAAAAACAAAATGCCGTGGTTGTGGCAAAGCTCGGCTGCTGCTTCTACAGGCAAAACCGTGCCGCACACATTTGACACATGAGTCATTATCACAAGACGGGTGTTTGGTTTAATGAGAGCTTCAAGGTCAGCTATGCTGATGGCACCTTCGCCGTCAGCTCCAAGATATGACACCTCTACATCGGGGCTTTTGGCAAAAAGTGGCCTGAGAACCGAGTTGTGATCCATTACAGTGCATATGGCATGGTCTCCTGCTTTCAAGATGCCGTGAATGGCAATATTGAGTGCCATGGTCGCATTTTGAGTAAAGACCACATTGGCGGGATTTGAAAGACCAAAAAAATCTGCTATAAGCTCTCTGCATTCGTACACCTTTTCGGATGTGCGTATGGCCATTTTGTGTGCGCTGCGGCCAGGATTGGCGCCATAATATTTCATGCTGTTTGCCACAGCTTCTATGACCTGATTGGGCTTTGGCCATGTTGTGGCAGCATTATCAAGATATATCACAAATGTCACCTCTTATTTTAGTTTGCGGTAGTCTTTGCTGTCGAAAGCACCTTTTGATGACAAACCGTTTGAAACAACAATCTTCCATGCGGTTTCCAAATGTTCAGCTCTCATTTTCAGGCAGTAGCTGCAGCCCGAGTAGGTGCCAAGAGCTTTAGGAGTCTGGACAAGTGCAGAATCTATGCCAAAGCTTTTGCGAAGAACACTTTTGACGCGATTTGCGCTGGTGGCTGAGGCAAAGACTATAAATACATTGTTCATTATATTCCCTCCCCCAATTTATTATATTCAAAAACCGCAAAACTGTGTAGCCACAAAAAAACAACTGTCTATGTAAAGACAGTTGTTTTTGAAATTATAAATTTGCGATATCAGTCTATATATTTTCAATTTGCCAATCGATAGGCTCCTTGCCAAGCTCAGAGAGCTTTTCATTGACAAGCCTGAAATGATTGCAGCCAAAAAATCCCCTATTTGCCGAAAGCGGGCTTGGGTGCACACTCATAAACACAAAGTGTCGGCTTTGGTCGATGAGCATTGACTTTGACTTGGCATTGCTGCCCCAAAGAAGAAAAATCACGCTTTGCTCACGGCTATTTAAAAGCTTAATTACCTTGTCGGTAAAAAGCTCCCAGCCGATGCCTCTGTGGGAATTGGGACTATCTTTTACCACTGTGAGTGCAGTGTTTAAAAGAAGCACTCCCTGCCTCGCCCATTTTTCGAGGTAGCCGTTGTTGGGAATATAGCAGCCAAGGCTGTTTTGGAGTTCTTTATAGATATTGCGAAGAGATGGCGGAATGGCTATGCCCGGCTTTACCGAAAAGGCCAAGCCATGCGCCTCGCCCTCGCCGTGGTATGGGTCCTGACCGAGAATAACAACCTTGACATCGTTATAGTCAGTATAGCGAAAGGCATTGTATATGTCGTACATATCGGGGAAAATGGACTTTGACGAATATTCTGATTTCAGAAATTCTCTGAGCTTGAGATAATATGGCTCGTTAAATTCATCTTTGAGAATTTCGTCCCATGAATTTCCAAAGGGAATCATAGCATCACCGCCTTATTTGCGCGAATTGACTTTTGCTCTGAGGGTTTTGTCAAGAATCTGCTTGCGGATTCTGAGACTTGTGGGTGTGACCTCCAAAAGCTCATCATCGGCAAGAAATTCGATGCATTTTTCAAGTGACATATCTACGGGCGGAACAAGGCGAAGTGCTTCGTCGGAGCCTGAAGCTCGCATATTGGTGACATGCTTTCTTTTGCACACATTTACATCAATATCGCCGCCGCGGTTGTTTTCACCCACTACCATGCCCATGTATACCTTTTGGCCGGGGCCGATAAAGAGACTGCCTCTCTCCTGAGCATTATAAAGCCCGTAGGTAACCGTTTCGCCATCTTCAAAAGCTACCAGAGAGCCGCGCGACCTCACGGGGATATCGCCTTTGAATTCTTCGTAGCCTGAAAGGATGGAGTTCATCACGCCATTGCCGCGTGTGTCGGTGAGAAGCTGTGAACGGTAGCCTATGAGACTGCGCGACGGTACACTAAACTCGATGCGGGTAAAGCCCGACTCAGATGGACTCATGTTCAGCATTTGCGCCTTGCGCTCGCTCAGAGTCTGGATAACTGTGCCTGTGTATTCATCGGGCACATCAACCATGAGAAGCTCCATGGGTTCCATGAGCTTGCCATCGATGACCTTGTTGATAACCTGA
Source organism: Clostridia bacterium (assembly GCA_017503945.1). GTDB lineage: Bacteria > Bacillota > Clostridia > UMGS1810 > UMGS1810 > RGIG1828. The sequence goes on along the minus strand of JAFVSB010000165.1, from coordinate 949 downwards.
GGCTTTGACACCTGAAATTCATAGCCCTGACGCCTCATGGTTTCGATGAGAACAGAAAGATGAAGCTCTCCTCTGCCAGACACCTTGAAGGTCTCGGCGGAATCGGTTTCTTCTACCTTAAGGCTCACATTTGTAGCCATCTCTTTGAAAAGGCGGTCACGAAGGTGACGGCTTGTGACAAATTCGCCCTCTCTGCCTGCAAAGGGGCTGTTGTTCACGCTGAAATTCATGGAGATGGTGGGCTCGTCGATATCAATAAACGGAAGCGGCTCGGGGCAGTCGGTGTCGCAGATAGTCTCTCCTATTTTGACATCTGCCACACTCGACACCTGCACAATATCGCCTATTGTGGCAGTTTCGGCTTCTACTCGCTTTAAGCCATCATACATAAACATCTTGGTGAGACGGATAGGCTGAACTGAGCCGTCTTTTTTGCAGATAACTGCGCTCTGACCAACCTTTGCGCTACCTCTTTCCACTCTGCCCACTGCAATAGGGCCTACATATTCATCGTAGTCTATGTTGGAAATTAAAAGCTGCAAGGGAGCGTTTTCGTCACCCTGAGGTGCAGGCACATGATTTATTATCATATCAAAAAGCGGTTTGAGGTCATCGCCCGCTTTTTCGGGGTCTGTGGTAGCATAGCCATCGCGCCCTGAAGCGTATACAACGGGTGAATTGAACTGGTCATCGGTGGCTTCAAGCTCAAGAAAAAGCTCAAGCACTTCATCGACAACATCATATGGTCTTGCATTGGGGCGGTCAATCTTGTTGACAACTATTATGGGCTTGAGATTAAGCGACAAAGCCTTTTTGAGCACAAAACGAGTTTGCGGCATGCAGCCCTCGAAGCTATCCACAAGCACAAGCACACCATCTACCATTTTGAGCACACGCTCTACTTCTCCGCCAAAATCAGCATGGCCCGGGGTGTCGACGATGTTGATCT
>JAFVSB010000164.1 GCA_017503945.1 Clostridia bacterium | reverse complement strand
ACACTCTACAAAAGAAAAATGCAGGACCGCCTCATGAATAAGTTCACCGATAATTACTATGTGCCTATCACTATTGTAGTTCCTGCATATAATGAAGAAGTAACTGTTGTTCAAACAGTAAAATCACTTTTAACTCTTGACTATAGGCTTTACGAAATTATTGTGGTAGATGACGGCTCCAAAGATTCCACCTCACAACAACTTATCGATGCGTATAACATGCACCCCGTAAGACGCCCCATTCACAGATCCATTGCTTGCCAGATGGAAGAGTTTATTTATGAATCCAACCAGCAAAAAGTGCCTCTCACACTTATCCGCAAGAAAAACGGTGGCAAAGCAGATGCTCTCAACATGGGCATCAATGCTGCGCAGTATCCGTATTTCATCTGCATGGATGCAGATTCGGTCCTCCAGTATGACTCACTCCAAAAATTAGTCGTACCGGTTTTAGAAGAAGAAAATGTTGTGGCAGTAGGTGGCACGGTACGACCATCTAATGATGTAGATTTGTTTGAAGGCAAGGTTGTAAAATACCGGCTTCCCAAAAACATATTGGCTTGCATGCAGCTTTTAGAATATGACCGTTCATTTTTGGCTTCAAGAATACTGTTCGACAGCTTCAACGGCTCTTTAATCATTTCGGGAGCATTTGGAATGTTCAAAAAAGAAACAGTCATCGCAGCAGGTGGTTATGACCATGGCACAATGGGGGAGGACATGGAGCTTGTGGTAAAGCTTCATTCGTATTGTCTTACAAATAAAATTCCTTATTCTATCAAATATGCAACCGATGCAGTTTGCTGGACACAGGTACCCGAAAAGCTCGGTGACCTCAAAAAGCAAAGAAAACGCTGGCACCTAGGGCTTTTTCAGACAATGTGGAAGCACAAAAAAATGATGGCAAATCCCAAATACGGAGCCGTTGGCTTTGTGTCATATATGTATTTTCTATTGTATGAATTGCTTTCTCCGTTTATTGAGGTTTTCGGCGTGTTTACAATGATTACGGCATACTTTATTGACCTTTTGAATTTGCCTTTTATGCTTTTGTTTATGCTGATTTACGCTTCATATAACTCTATCCTCACTTTAACAGCTTTCTTTTCAAGAATACAGACCATTGACCTAACAGTAAAACCGCGTGATTGTTTCAAAGCAATAATGCTTTGCTTTTTTGAGGTTACCACATTAAGATTCATCATGGCGTTTGTCCGCCTTATGGCTTTTAAAGGCTACAAAAAGAAAAAGCTCGATTGGGGACGAATTGAAAGAAAGAAAATGAACATATGAAAAATGGGGGTGACATAGAAAAATGAAAAAGTTTATACTGCTCCTTGTGACCATGCTATTATTTTTTGCACAGCCTGCCTTAGCTGAGGTAGTAACCACCCACGGCACACAAGGCTATGCAGATTATCTCTATGTGGCAGGCAATCCCGATAATTACCCTATAGAATACTACGATGAAGATGCAAAAGCGTATATGGGTGTTATCCCTGATTTGCTTAGTGAAATCTCTCGACATACAGCTCTTAATTTTGTTTATATCAACGGAAACAAAAACGATAGATATGAAATGGGCGAAAATCTCCAGGCAGATATTATTTCATCGCTCGATGCCAACACTCCATACGGCAAAGAATATCTGGAACTGATTTCCTATGAGCAAAACGGCAAGATTCAAAAAGCAGGTCTTGTTTTCACCAGCATTGCATCCGATGACGAAATTTTTGCAATCAAAACTGCAGCAAACAAAATATCCGAATCGAAAAAAAACGGCATATATCTGTATTATGCATCACAAATTTCAAAAACAGGCTATAAATGGTTCATAGGCGCACTGGTGCTATTATTTATCCTTCTGGTTTTTATTACGTTTTTGTTTTTGCGACTCAGGAGAACACGAAAAGAAAATCAAATTGAAAAAATGACAGATGCAGAAACGGGACTAGGCAATCTGCAGTTTTTTAAATATCATTTCAGATACACCATTGGTGATATTTCAAGAAATCTGTATTATATTGCATATATTATACTAGATAGCAGCTATCTGCGTTCTTACCATGGCGATAGTTCCTTTGATGAGGTTTTAAAATATACAACATCTGTTTTGTCGGAACACACAGGCGACAGAGAAATAGCTGCGCGAATCACCGAAAACGGCTTCGCTTTGGCATATCAGGCTATAAATGATAAAGATGCCCAAATCAGGATTAAAGAAATCATGGACAAACTCAATAGCTTTGATGGTGTCAAAGACAAAAGCAATAAACTGGTTTTCCACGCAGCATCCTATCATCTTGCTCAATCAGACAGAAACTGCGAGATTTTGTTATTTAATCTGCGAAAAAACTGTAACAGGATTTTTGGAACTGACAGGCAGATTATGCATTGCGACAGCCACTCAATGAATATAGTTCAGGAAGAAAAGAAGATTACCGAAAGCATCCTAAAGGGCTTTGAAAACGATGAATTCAAGATGTATATGCAGTTCATTGTTGATAACAAAACCAAAAACATCGTGTCGGCAGAGGCACTCTCAAGATGGGATAGCCGCGAAAAAGGCCTGATTACTCCCGGCAAATACATTAAAAACATGGAAAGCTCAGGACTCATATCCAGACACGATTTTCATATGTTTGAGCTTGCCTGTCGCCAGCTTGAAAAATGGAATGACACTAAATACAGCCACATTACGATTTCTTGTAACTTTACAAGAATAACTCTCTCCGAAGAAAACTTTATTGATAAGCTCATGATGATTTCCAACGCCTACAATTTTGACAAATCAAAAATTGCCATAGAAATCACAGAGGATGTTATCGAAAAAGACAGAGAAACTGCCACAAAGAATGTAAGAGAGTGTAAGCAACTCGGCTTCAGAATTTATCTTGATGATTTGGGCAGTGGATACACATCGCTTGCAAATCTTTGTGATTATCCCATTGATGTGGTCAAAATTGACCGTGATATTTTGCTTAAAACTGACTCGGAAAATGGGAAAAAACTATTTTTCGGAATAATTTCTCTTGCTCATAACATGGATATACAAGTTATTTGCGAAGGTGTTGAAACCGAAAATCAAAATGCACTCGTATCGGAATCTGAGTGTGATTATATTCAGGGATGGTACTATTCAAAAGCACTGCCTCTTGAAGAGTGTGAATCGTTTATTTCTTTAAAAAACAATTATAATTAACATAGGAGTACTCCACAATGACAACTCTACTATTGATTCGTCACGGACAAAGTGAAGCCAACAAGCTTGGCATTTTTGCAGGTCACTTTGATGCACCGCTTTTGCCTCTTGGAATAGAGCAGGCAAAAAAGACAGCTGCATATATTGCTGAAAATTACAAAGTCGACAAAGTGTATGCAAGCGATTTAAAAAGAGCATATGCCACAGGCAGCAGCATTGCAGATTCTTGCAAGGCGCCAATCACAGCTGATTGCAATTTGCGCGAAATAGGCGCAGGCAAGTGGGAGGCGTGCTCCTTTGCAGAATTAATTAAATTGTATGCCAGTGATTATGATGTCTGGCTCCATGACATAGGCAATGCCAGATGCACAGGCGGCGAGTCGGTTACAGAGCTTGGAGAGCGTGTGCTGCGCGCGCTTACTTCCATTGCCAAAGCTAATGACGGCAAAACGGTAGCCATAGCCACTCATGCCACCCCCATAAGAGCCATGCAGAGCTTTGTGCACTATGCTAGCTTTAAAGCAATGAAACACATTCCATGGGTAAGCAATGCATCAGTCAGTGTGCTTAGCTTTGATGATGGTAAGTGGAGGTTTATTGCTGAGGGCATTGATGCGCATTTGGGTGATATAAAATCCTCTTTGCCCGCCAATGTATAAAAACACACAAACTAAAAAACAAGGGCGTGTCTCAATAAGTGATTTTTCACTCAATTGAGGCAACGCCCTCTTTTTCTGCCCAAAATGTGGATAACTTTTAGAAATTTCATTAATTTTTGGTGCACAAAATAAAGCTCGTTGTTTTACGAACTATTTGATTT
>JAFVSB010000015.1 GCA_017503945.1 Clostridia bacterium | reverse complement strand
TGGTAAGAATGATGTTGTGGTTTTCTTCGGTGAGAGCCACTTTAATGAGCTCATCGCCCTCTCTTAAACCAATTGCAATGATACCTCCCTTTCGGTTTGTGTCATACTGGTCGAGACCTGTCTTTTTAACAAAACCGTCTTTGGTTATCATGGTAAGATATTTATCTTCTTCAAATTTGGCAATCGGAATTGTAGCAGTAATTTTTTCATCACTTTCAAGCGGGAGAATATTTACTATTGCCATGCCTTTGGCCTGTCTGCCCGATTCGGGGATTCTGTAGGCTTTGAGCTTATACATTCTGCCTTTATTGGTAAAGAAAAGTATGAAATCATGAGAAGAACAGGTGAAGATGCTCTCCACAAAGTCTTCTTCGCGTGTTGAAAGACCCGATATACCTCTTCCGCCTCGGTGCTGTACCTTGTAGGTGGCAGAGGGGATTCGTTTGATGTAGCCAAAATGAGTCATTGTGATTACACATTGTTCTTCTTCAATGAGGTCTTCATCATCAATAAAATCAATTGCAGGCTCAAGCTGGGTGAGTCTTTCATCGCCGTATTTGTCGCGGATTTCCAAAAGCTCTTCTTTTATCTGTTCCATGAGTTTGCCATGGTCAGATAAAAGGAGTCTGTATTCTTCGCATTTTGCCAAAAGCTCTTTGTATTCTGTTTCAATTTTTTCGCCGTTTAGTTTTTGCAGCTGGCCAAGTCTCATGTCAAGCACGCTTTGCGCTTGAATTTCACTCATGCCAAAGCGAGCCATGAGTCTTTCTTTGGCATCATCATAGGAATTGCGTATGATGTTTATGATTTCATCAATGTTTGCAAGTGCTATGCGCAAGCCTTCCAATATGTGCATTCTTGCTTCAGCTTTTTCAAGGTCAAATCTTGTGCGGCGAGTAACAATTTCTTCCTGAAATTTGATAAACTGCTCTAAGATTTCCTTAAGACCCATCGTTTTGGGCTTGCCGTCTTTAATTGCAAGCATATTGATAGAAAAACTATCCTGCAAGCGGGTATATTTAAAGAGCTGATTTAAAATAACCTGAGGATTAGCATCGCGCTTTAAGAAAATTTCAAGGCGAATGCCCACTCTGTCAGATGAATGGTCATCAATATCGGAAAGTCCTTCAATCTTTTTGTCTTTTACCATGTCGGCAATAGACTCAACAAGCAGTTTTTTATTTACCTGATAAGGAAGCTCGGTCACTATGATTGAAGATGTGCCGTCTTTTCTTTCTTCAATCTCGGTTTTTGCTCTTATTATAATTTTGCCCTTACCTGTGGCATATGCACTGCGTATGCCGCTTTTGCCCATGATGGAGCCCTTGGTGGGAAAATCAGGACCTTTTATATATTCCATGAGTTCTTCCACCGATATTTCGGGGTTATCTATCTGAGCTATCACACCATCGAGCACTTCGGTGAGGTTGTGAGGGGGTATGTTTGTGGCCATGCCCACTGCAATACCTGAGCTGCCGTTTACCAAAAGGGTGGGTATGCGGGTAGGAAGCACCAAAGGCTCTTTTCTTTTTTCATCAAAGTTGGGAGCAAAGTCAACGGTGTTTTTCTCGATGTTTTCGAGCATAACATTTGAAAGCTTGCTCATTCTGGCTTCGGTGTAACGGTAAGCAGCCGGGGGGTCTCCATCGACTGAACCAAAGTTGCCGTGACCGTCAATGAGGGGATATCTCATTGAAAAATCCTGCGCAAGTCTTACCATGGCATCATAAACCGATGCATCGCCGTGAGGGTGATATCTACCTATAACATTACCTACCGTGGTAGCAGATTTGAAGAAAGGTTTGTCCACTGTGAGATGTTCTTCATACATGGAATAAAGAATTCTTCTGTGCACAGGCTTTAAGCCATCGCGCACATCAGGCAGAGCTCTTGCCACAATTACGCTCATAGCATAATCTATAAACGCTTCTCTCATTCTTTGTTCTATGTCTACATCTACTATTTTTTGTGTATCAAAATATTCTTCAAAATGAGAATCTTCGTATTTTTTATTTTTTGCCATTTTTTCGTTTCATTCCTCTCATAGAATATTTTTATACATCAAGATTTGTTACATATTGTGCGTTTTCTTCTATAAACTGTCTTCTTGGTTCTACCTCGTCACCCATGAGAATGCTGAAAATCTGGTCAGCTTTTTCGGCATCTTCCAGTGTTACTTTTAAAAGTATTCTGTTTTTGGGATCCATTGTAGTCTCCCAGAGTTCTTCGGGATTCATTTCACCAAGACCTTTATAGCGGCTGATGTCAACCTTTGCATTGGGGTCGCCGTCTTTTAATTCTTCACTTATGCGGTCTCTTTCTTCATCACTGAATGCCACATGACTCTTTTTGCCTCTGGTGAGCTTATAAAGAGGGGGTTTTGCAAGATAAATGTGGCCCGTTTCAACAAGGGGGCGCATAAATCTGAAGAAAAATGTGAGCAGAAGTGTCTGAATGTGAGCACCGTCGACATCGGCATCGGCCATGATTATGATTTTGTCATATCTTAATTTTTCAATGTTAAATTCAGCTGCAATGCCTGTGCCGAGCGCCTGAATGACGGGAGTGAGCTTGTCATTGCCATACACCTTGTCGGCTCTTGCTTTTTCAACATTGAGCATTTTGCCCCAAAGAGGGAGTATTGCCTGATATTTGCTGTCGCGGCCGTTTTTGGCACTGCCGCCTGCCGAATCACCTTCGACGATGTATATTTCAGTTTTAGTAGGATCTTTTACTATACAATCGGTGAGCTTGCCAGGCAGTGTGCTCGAACCCAGGGGAGTTTTGCGGGTGGCTTCTCTTGCTTTGCGGGCAGCTATTCTTGCCCTTGATGCCATGAGAGCTTTTTCAATGATGGCTCTTCCTACCTTTGGGTTTTCCTCCAGAAAATCGGCAAGCTTTTCTCTTACCATGTTTTCTACAAGACCTCTCATTTCAGAATTGCCAAGCTTGGTTTTGGTCTGACCTTCAAACTGAGGCTCTTCAAGCTTTACAGAAATAACTGCAATAAGACCTTCTCTGGCATCTTCGCCAGTGAGCTCTTCATCATCTTTCATGAGCTTATATTTTTTGGCATAATCAACGAGCACTTTTGTGAGAGCCGATTTAAAGCCTGTCTCATGTGTGCCGCCTTCTGTGGTGGAGATGTTATTTGCAAAGGATTCTATGGTTTCGTCATATGCAGTAGACCACGAAAGAGCAACCTCTGCCATGGAGCCGTTTTTCTCTCCGCTAACATATATAACATCTTCATGAATTGTTTCTAAGGTGTTTCTTCTTTGTTTCTTTTCATTGAAAAGATATGATACAAAGTTCTTAATACCGCCGTCATAGTGCAAAAATTCTGATACTTCTTCTTCGCCTCTTTTATCGGTGAAGTTAATCTTTATGCCGCCGTTTAAGAAGGCTTGTTCTCTTAGTCTTTTGAGGAGAGTATCATATTCATAGACTGTTTCTTCAAAAATTTCACCATCTGCCCAAAATGTAACCTCGGTGCCTGTTTTGTCGGTTTTGCCTATTACTTCTACCTCGCCCTGGGGCACGCCTCTTTCATACTTTCTAAAATGTATGTTTTCGCCGTCCCACACTTTAACCTCGAGCTTTGTAGAAAGAGCATTTACAACCGATGCACCCACACCATGAAGACCGCCCGACACCTTGTATCCTCCGCCGCCGAATTTGCCGCCTGCATGAAGCACGGTGAAGATAACATCAAGTGTGGAAAAACCCATCTTTGGGTGAATGCCTGTGGGCATACCTCTGCCGTTATCTCTTACTGTGACGGAATTATCTTCATTTAATGTGACATCTATCCTGTCACAATATCCTGCCAGAGCTTCGTCAATACTATTGTCTACTATTTCATACACAAGATGGTGAAGACCTCTTATTGATGTAGAGCCTATATACATGCCCGGTCTTTTTCTGACAGCTTCAAGACCTTCCAATACTTGAATTTGACTTTCGTCATAATTTGTATTAATTTCGCTCATAATCTGTATCCTTTCATGAAATTTAAAAATCTGTTTTTATATTTGCTCTTTTGGAAAGTGTCTGAGAAGAAATAGGTGAAATATATAGTTTTTCTTCATCCTTTTCTTTCACAAGAACAAACGATCTTGGCAAATCTTCTTTACTCACATTTATAACTTTTCCATCATTTGTGGCTTTTTTAAAATATTCTTGCGTTATTTTTGAAGTTGATGAGTTATCCAAATCAAATATTGCCACAATGTATTTTTTATTAACAGATATGTCTGCTCCCAAGTGAAGATACACATTTATCACCTATTCTCTTATTACTTTGCCTTTTTCAACTCTGAAAACATAACAATCATCAATATCAATATTTTCTTTTTCGGTACAGGTTATAATCACCTGCTTATCCTTAATGCTTTGCAAAAAGAACTTTCTTCTTTTTTCATCAAGCTCACTTAATATATCATCAAGAAGAAGTATAGGTGTGTCGCCTGTTTTTTCTTTGATTATTTCACATTCTGAAAGCTTTAATTTTAAAATGCATGACCTCATCTGCCCTTGAGAACCGTATTTTTTTATATTTATATCATTCATAAATATTTCAAAATCGTCTCTGTGTGGTCCTATGAGAGTCATTCCTTTTTCAAGTTCTCTTTGAAGCGATGATTTAAGCTGTTTTATAAAGTTTTCTTTGTCCTCAAAATCACCTTTTACGCTTGGAGTATATAAAAGCTTTATTTTTTCTGTTAAAGAGCTTTCTTCGCCTATGATATTGATAGTTTCATTTATTTTATCTATGGCGCTTTTTCGCATTTTACATATTTTTACACCAAGCGAGGCAAGCTTTTCATCCCATACATCAAGAGTTTGAAGCATGTTTTTTTGTTTGAGCACATTGTTCCTTTGCTTTAGCACTCTGTAATAGCTTATGAGGTTTTTAAAATAAGTAGGTTTTATCTGGCTTATAAAAGAATCTATAAATTGTCTTCTCACACCGGGTCCGTCTTTTATAAGCTTTAAATAATCAGGTGTGAAAATAACCATGTTATATTCACCCACAAGCTCGCTTAGCTTTTCAAGCTGAAAACCATTTACTCTTACACTTTTTTTATCATTCACAAATATAAGAGCATCGCTTTTTCCTTTATTTGTTTCAAAAAGCGCTTCAATTTTAAAATAATCTTCACCAAATTTTAAAGCTTCTATGTCTTTTTGACATCTGTATGATTTGCCGCTTTGAAAAAAATGTATAGCTTCTACTATATTGGTCTTACCCTGTCCGTTATGACCGTATATGATATTCATTTTTGGTGAAAATTCAATAAGCTCTTTTTCATAATTTCTGAAATTTTGAAGTTTAATATTTTTAATATACATTATTTTACAATTAATTCAAAAACTTCTTCTCCAAGATCTACTTTAACTTCATCACCTTCATAGAGCTTTCTGCCGCGGCGAAGCTCCTTATCTCCATTTACGGTGACCAAACCCTGCTTTATAATTTCTTTTGCTTCGGCACCATCAAATGAAATACCTGCAAATTTAATGAGTTGGTCAAGCTTTATAAAGGGAGTATGTATTTTAATTTCTGTCATTTATAATTTCACCTTACTTATTTTTGAGTTCCATAGGAAGAACCATGTAAAGATATGAATCACCCTCAAGAGGCTTTATTACAAAAGGACCTCTCATGTTAGTAAATTCAAACGAAGCATATTCATCTTCTATGCATTTTAATGCATTTAAGATGAGCTTGCTGTTTACACCTATGCGCAAATCGTCACCATATTTATCGACATCTATTTTTTCACAGAAATTACCAAATTTAGATATACATTCCACAGTTATTTCTGAATTTTTAAGCTTTAGAACAACAGGAATATTTGGGTCATCATAGTTTATAATGATGGAAGCTCTTTCTATCATTTCTCTGAAAGCTTTAATGTTGATTTTTGCAGTGATATTTGACTGAGGAGGAATTAAGCGATTATAATCTATAAATTCACCCTGCAAAAGATTTGAAATAATTGTGAATGTGTCAAATTTAAACATTACACTTTTTTCATTTACAAAAATATCCACAATTGTAGAATCATCTTTCAATATTTTTAAAATATCGGAAAGAACCTTTTCGGGCACTACAAATTTTAAATTTTGAAAAGTTGTTTCGGGAATAATCTGATTGCGAAGAGCAAGGCGTGTTTTATCAATGGCTACTGCCTTCATGTTGCTTTTATTTATTTCAAAGCATATGCCCATGAGTATTGGTCTGCTTTCATCATCAGATGCAGCAAAGAGAGTATTTTTTATTGTTTCTTTTAAATTTTTTGAATATATTCTTATATTATTTGCGTCTTCTACCTTTGAAATAGAAGGATAACCCTCACTTGAAAGATACAATATATTAAACATTGTATTTTCGCAAATTATTTTAATTTCATTATTATCAGA
>JAFVSB010000163.1 GCA_017503945.1 Clostridia bacterium | reverse complement strand
GATTTTTTGGCGTTGCCAGCCACCAGGATGCCCTTTCCGATGTATTTTTCGGAACGGACTATCATTCCCATCTGGGCACCCGCCGCGGCGGCATCGCAGCCTATGATAAAGAAATAGGCCTGCAGAGAGAAATTCACAACATTCAGAATTCACCTTTCAGAACCAAATTTGACGATGTGTCTGAAAATATGAAAGGTCATGCGGCCATAGGGTGCATAAGTGATTATGATCCGCAGCCGCTTATGATAAAATCAAGTCTTGGAACATATGCCATTTGTGTAATCGGCAAAATTATAAACGCAGGTCAGCTTATAGACCAATACCTTTCATTTACTCATGGTCATTTCAACACAATGACGGGCGGGCTTATAAACTCCACCGAGATTGTGGCAGCGCTCATGGGTCAGAAAAGCACATTTGAAGACGGTATTCGTTTTGCTCAGGAATCAATCGATGGTACTGCATCAATCCTCATTTTAAAAGATGATGGCTCACTCATCGCAGCGCGCGACCGCCTCGGCAGACTGCCTGTGCTTGTGGGAAAATGTGAAGACGGCTACTGTGTAACATTTGAATCGTTTGCTGCACACAAGCTCGGCTACGAAATAGAAAAAGAGCTTGGGCCGGGAGAGATTGTGCATATCACAGCCGACAAGGTAACACAGCTTGCCAAGCCTTTGAAAGAAATGAGAATTTGCGCATTTTTGTGGTCATATTACGGCTATCCCACATCTACATATGAGGGAGTCAATGTAGAAGTGATGCGCAATAAAAATGGCGAGATAATGGCAAAAGCTGATATAGAAAATAAAAATGCCGATGACATTGACTATGTGGGCGGTGTGCCCGATTCAGGAACTCCGCATGCCATAGGCTATGCCAACGGATGCCACATTCCATTTGCGCGCCCGTTTATCAAATATACTCCTACATGGGCAAGAAGCTTCACCCCTACTCACCAGAACGAGCGCAACAAAATTGCAAAAATGAAGCAAATTGCGGTTCATGACCTTATTACCGATAAAAATCTTCTGTTTGTAGATGATTCTATTGTAAGGGGCACTCAGCTCAAGGAAACCGTGGACTTTCTCTATGAAAACGGAGCAAAATCGGTGCATATGCGTTCGGCATGTCCACCTATCATGTATGGTTGTAAGTATCTCAACTTCTCGCGCAACACAGGCGAAATGGATTTAATTACAAGAAGAACCATTATGGAGCTTGAAGGCGAAGAAGGCTTCAAGCACATTGAGGAATACAGTGACGGCAAGACCGAAAGAGGCAAAAAGCTCAGAGCAGCTATTTGCGAAAAACTTCACTTTAAATCGCTGGAATTTCAATCGATTGACGGTATTGTAGAAGCAATCGGTATTGACAAATGTAAACTTTGCACCTATTGCTGGGACGGCAAAGAATAATTATAAGGAAAGTGATATTAAAATGGCGGAAATACTTGAAACAATCATGATTGTGAGCTTTGGCTGCTCATGGCCGCTCAATGTGATCAAATCTTACAAAGCAAGAACCACCAAGGGCAAAAGCCTTGCATTCTTGTGCCTGATCTTTTTTGGTTACATTGCAGGTATAACATCAAAGTTTATAAACCCTGAATACATGGCTAATATAGGCGAAAACTGGTATGTGGTGTTCTTTTACATACTCAACTTCATCATGGTGGGCGCAGACCTTGTGATGTATGTGCGCAACTATAAGCTCGATAAAAAGAACGGTCTTTTATAATATTTCAATTAAAAAACTCAGCCTCTCAAAAAATGAGAGGCTGAGTTTTTTATGTTAACTATTTAAGCTCTACAATTGTCACTCCGCTGTCACCCTCGCCAAACACACCGAGCCGATAGCTCTTGACATAAGAGAGCCGTTTTAAATATGAATGTATTCCCTGCCTGAGAAGTCCTGTGCCCTTGCCGTGAATGATGCGCACCTGACTAAGTGATGAAAGCAGAGCATCATCAAGAAATTTGTCGATGAGCACAACTGCCGAATCCACTGTTTCTCCTCTCACATCAAGCTCTGATGCAAGCGACATTGTCTTGGATAAGGTATCAGCCGACGAGGAAGTTTTCTTCTGCTTTTTGGGCTTGGTTTCTTCTTTTTTTATCTTCACATCTTTTAGATTTACCGAAAGCTTCATTATGCCAACTCTCACCTGAAAATTACCCTTGCCGTCAGGCAGTGTGAGCACTGTGCCCGTCTGATGCATTGACACTATCTCCACATCTTCGCCAAGGTGAACCGTTTTGGGTGATTTAAAGCTTTCGTTTGATGCAAACACTGATTTTGAAAGCTTTGCCGACTGGGCATTGACCTTTTCGGAAAGCTTGTTGCGTGCGTTTTCCATGTCGCGCAGCATTTTTTCTTTGTCGGCTGCACGCTTAAGAGAACGGATTTCCTTTAGAATTTCATCAGCTTCCTGCTTAGATTTCTCGAGTATCTCCTTTGCCTCTCGGCGTGCATTTTCTATAATTTTTTCGCTCTTTTCAGCAAGCTGCTTATTTTTGAGAGCAGTATCGGAGCGGAGTCTTTCGGTTTCTTTCTTGTAGGCAGCCGCTTTTTCGCGGTCAACACGCGCCCTTTGGCGATTGGCTTCGAGGTCGGTGAGAATGTCTTCAAATTTGATGTTCTCAGCGTCTATATATTCTTTGGCATTTTCTATGATGTCATCATCGAGCCCGAGTCTTTTGGAAATGGCAAATGCATTACTCTTGCCGGGAACACCTATGAGGAGTCTGTAGGTGGGGCGAAGAGTGTCAACATCAAATTCACACGAGGCGTTTTCCACCCTTTTGCCCGACATTGCATAGGTTTTGAGCTCGCTGTAGTGAGTGGTGGCGGCAGTTTTGGCACCAAGCAAGCGCACTCGTTCGAGTATGCTCATGGCAAGTGAAGCGCCCTCTACTGGGTCTGTGCCCGCACCAAGCTCATCAAAAAGGCAGAGGGAGTTTTCGTCGGCATATTTTAAGATGTCTACAATATTGACCATATGAGCAGAAAAGGTTGAGAGGCTCTGCTCAATGCTCTGCTCATCGCCAATATCGGCAAACACATTTTTGAACACTGCAATCTCAGAGCCTTCGTTGGCAGGAATGTGCAAGCCCGCCTGAGCCATGAGAGTGAGAAGACCTATAGTTTTTAGCACAACTGTTTTGCCGCCTGTGTTGGGTCCTGTGACCACCAAGGTGTCAAAGTCTTTGCCGAGGCGGATGTCAGTAGGTACTACTGTGGCTTTATCCAAAAGCGGGTGTCTTGCGCGTCTGAGGTCAATGTGACCCATGTCATTGAGCACAGGTCTGAATGAATCGGTCTTTAAGGCAAGCTTAGCTCTGGCAAAGCAATAGTCAAGCTCCGATATGGTGAGGGCAGTCATTTCAATAAGCTTAGACACCGAGGCGATTTCTTCGGTGAGCGCCATGAGGATTTTTTCTATTTCATCTTTTTCGCGAGATTTGAGCTCGCGGATTTTGTTGTTTTCTTCCACAACGCTCATCGGCTCTATGAAAAGCGTGGCACCCGAAGAAGAGGTGTCGTGCAAAATACCTTTGATTTCACTTCGATATTCCGATTTTACGGGCACAACATATCTATCACCTCTCATGGTGATAATCTGCTCCTGCAGGCATTTTTGATATGTGGCGGAAGATATGATTTTGTGAAGTATGTCGCGGATTTTGTTGGTGCCAAGTGTAAGATGACGCCTGATATCGGCAAGCTCAGGGCTTGCAGAATCGGCTATGGTGTCAGAATCGATGATACATTCAGCAATCCTCTTGCGCAGGGGTTTATCGATGTAGAGAGCATCAAAATGCTCAGAAAGCGCCTCACATTCAATGTCATCGGGATATTTTTTGAGAGCTTCTGCTGTTTCGAGCACCTTGCCCACCGAAAGAATCTCAGCACAAGAAAGCGTGCCGCCCATGTGTGCACGCTTGAGGCATGGGCGCACATCACTTGTGCACCTTATGGGCGCAGGTCCCTTTTTGGTCACAAGCGTTATGGCCTGAGCCGTTTCGGCCTGAAGCTGATTTATCATTTTGATATTGTCATATATTTCGGGATTTGACGCGCGCTTTTTGGTGAGCTCCATGGCTGCACACTCAGAAAGTTTGGCAGCTATTTTGTCAAATTCCAGAGTTTTTAAAGTTTTTGTGTTCATATCAAATATTCCTTATCATTGAGGCAGGCACACACTAAGCTATCACCCTCATACACCAGCCTCAGATTAAAAAACGGGGCAGCTTCGTCTGTGATAAGCTCCAAAAATATCCTGTCACCTTCCCACAGATTGAGTAATGATATGTCATCTTTGGCAATCCAGGCAAGCTCACCCTCGTCACACTCAGCATGAAACCTTGATGATGCTTTTGCAGTGAAAAGGTGCATATCCTCAGTTTCATACACATCGGACTCAAAGGTCACAATGCCGCGGTAGCTGTAGCTTTCGGGAGTGATGCCCGTTTCTTCTTTTATCTCGCGGAGCATACATTCTTCGGGGCTTTCACCACTAAGGAACTTGCCGCCAATGCCAATCCATTTACCGCTGTTTTCGTCATTTTTCTTTTTGGTGCGGTGCATCATCAGATAATGCCCCTCGTTTTCTATATAGCAAAGACTCGTTTGTTTCATGATGTTATTCTTCCACAATCATGGACTGTATAACCACTTCTTTGAGAGGTCTGTCATTGGCATCAGTGCCTGATGAGAGGAAGGAGTCCACAACCTCCATGCCATCTATGACCTCACCAAAGGCTGCATACTGCCCATCGAGGAATGATACATCATCATAGCAAATAAAGAACTGTGATGATGCGGAGTTATAGTCTTGAGATCTCGCCATAGACACAACACCCCTTTGGTGAGAGAGGGTGTTATTGTAGCCATTTATTGCAAATTCACCGTAGATGTTTTTGTCGGAGCCACCCATGCCTGTGCCCAGCGGATCGCCGCCTTGGGCCATGAAGCCTTCTATGATGCGGTGAAATGTAAGACCGTCATAAAAGCCGGAGCGCACAAGATTCAAAAAGTTCTGAGCGCTCTGAGGTGCAACATCAGGATACACACAAATTGTGAAGCTTTGACCATCGTTCATAGTGACCTTTACATTTTTGCGCTCAGTGTCGACAATGTCAATGAGAAGGTCATCGTGAGCATCGGAGTT
The DNA here is from genome assembly GCA_017503945.1 of Clostridia bacterium. GTDB lineage: Bacteria > Bacillota > Clostridia > UMGS1810 > UMGS1810 > RGIG1828. The sequence goes on along the minus strand of JAFVSB010000163.1, from coordinate 4,604 downwards.
TTGATTGTCTATAAGCGCTGATTCTTCTTTGGATGTGAGATTTGTCTCATTTTGCTTGCCGTTATCACAGCCCGAAACACAAAAAATCAATGCGGCGAGTGCCACCACAACAATAGCAACTGTGATAATGAGATTTTTATTGTTTTTCATATTATTTCTCCTTTATAATATACTCTGCAGCTTTGTATGCATTTTGATATTTTGATGCATTGTCTTCGTCAAAAACTCTGATGGCAAGATAGAGTGATTTATTTTCAAGTGAGCATTTTTCCAAAAAGGTGTTGCCATCAACCGAAACAGCTATCGTCTCACCGTTTTGACCGATATAGCGGTCGGATTGGGGAATGCCGCAGCTATCGGCAAGGGCGGTGATATCATGAAAGAGGCCCTCGGCTGCATATGAATAGATGGTTTCCTCATCGAGCACAAAAAGAGTATTGTCGCTGCGCGAAAACTCAAGCTGAATCTTTTCCAGAGCACCTGTTTCCGCCACAAACCTCGGGTCTGTGGGCACATATACCGACACAAGCTCAACATTTGGCTCCTCCTGATTAGTTGCCAGTGCAATCTCACTTTTCAGCATATCCACAAAGGCAGTGCCATCAACACCGTTAACCTCGCTCACATGCAATATGCTCAAATCAACCTCTGTGCCATACGAGCACTGCGACAGAGCAAAAGCCACAAAGGCAATGAGTGCTGCCACTATGATGATCTTGAATTTGTTGTAGTGCCAAAAATTGGCAAAAGTAGCTTTGGTATCAGACATATTCATTCTCCATTTCAAAAAATCAAGGAGCTGACAATAGCTCCCCTTACAGGATATTATACTACAAACAAAACTATGAGTCAAGGCAAAAAAACCGCATGCCCATTGGCATGCGGTTTTAATTTCATCAAACCAAAATTATTTGATTTCAACTTTTGCGCCAGCTTCTTCAAGAGCAGCTTTGATGCTTTCAGCTTCTTCTTTGCTGCAAGCTTCTTTAACAGTCTTGGGAGCACCGTCAACAACGTCTTTAGCTTCTTTGAGGCCGAGACCTGTGAGGTCTTTAACAACCTTAACAACTTTGAGCTTGGATGCACCAGCATCAGCAAGAACAACGTCAAATTCAGTCTTTTCAGCTTCAGCAGCACCGCCTGCAACTGCAGCACCAACTACAGCAACGGGAGCAGCAGCGCTAACGCCGAATTCTTCTTCCATCATTTTAACGAGTTCAGCAACTTCTAATAATTTTAATTCTTTGATATCTGCAATGATCTGTTCGAGATTTGCCATGATAATTTACCTCCTGGTTAAATATTTATGCATTTTGCATTGATTTTGTTTTTAATTATTCAGCTTGGGGAGCTTCCTGTGCGGGAGCTTCTTCAGCTACGGGTGCTTCTGCTGCTGTTTCTTCAGCTGCAGGAGCCTCATCGGCTGCGGGGGCCTCATCGGCTACAGGAGCCTCATCGGCTGCAGGAGCAGCGACATTGATTTCAGCGGGTTCTACGCCGTTGTCAACGAGAGCCTGGAGAGTTCTAACAAGCTTGGAGATAGGAGCGTTGAGGCTGCCCATGATCTTTGCAATGAGAACTTCTCTGGATGGTGTGGAAGCAAGAGTCATAACTTCATCAAGGCTGATAACCTTGCCATCTACGAAACCTGCTTTGATCTGAAGTGCTTCAACAGTTTTAGCAAAATCAGATATTACCTTTGCGGGTGCAACAGCATCTGTTGTGCTTATAGCGAGAGCTGTGGGACCGTTGAGCTGTTCGTCGAGCTCATCGAAACCAACCTCTTTAGCAGCGAATCTTGTGAGGGTGTTTTTAACAACCTTGTATTCAACGCCGGCTTCTCTGAGTTTTGTACGAAGCTGTGTGTCCTGCTCAACAGTGATACCTCTGTAGTCTACAAGAACACCAGCCTGAGCTGATTTCAATGTTTCAACAAGCTGAGCTACAACTTGCTTTTTCTGTTCCAATACATTTGCGCTTGGCATGAAAAATTCACCTCCTGAGTTAAAATGTGAGTTAACATATATTAACACAGTGTCCGTAATATAAAAATGCTTCCCATCACGCGGACAGGAAGCACATTAATACAACGAAAATCTTTAACGTATTAAATGATTCCTCGGCAGGATTTACACAAATTGCCACCTGCTGTCTGCGGACACATATATTAGTATATCATATAAACAATTAATTGTCAAGACCTTTTTTATCAGTCAGTGAGCTTAAGAGGATTAAGCTTAACACCGGGGCCCATTGTTGAAGCTACAGATACGCTTCTGAGGTACTGACCCTTTGCAGCTGCAGGTTTTGCTTTGATTACAGCAGCCATGAGTGTCTGGAAGTTCTCAGAGAGCTTCTCAACACCAAAGGATACTTTACCGATGGGGCAGTGAATGATGTTGGTTTTGTCAAGACGGTATTCGATTTTACCGGCTTTGATATCTTCAACAGCCTTTTTAACATCGGGAGATACTGTGCCTGCTTTGGGGTTAGGCATAAGACCCTTAGGTCCGAGGATTCTACCGATGCGGCCAACAATACCCATCATGTCGGGTGTTGCAACTACAACATCAAAATCAAACCAGTTTTCGCTCTGAATTTTGGTAGCGAGTTCTTCGCCGCCTGCAAAATCAGCACCTGCATCGAGAGCAGCCTGTACATTGTCACCCTTTGCAAAAACAAGCACTCTAACCTTTTTGCCTGTTCCGTTGGGGAGAACAACAGCGCCTCTAACCTGCTGATCAGCATGTCTTGAGTCAACACCGAGCTTGATGTGAGCTTCAACAGTCTCATCAAACTTTGCTTTTGAAGCTTTGATTACAACATCAAATGCTTCAGCGGCGTCATACAATTTGGATCTGTCAATTAATTTTGCACTTTCAATGTAATTTTTACCTCTATGCATTTTACTTCCTCCTTCTGTGGTCAATCGAAATTCAAGCTAATATATTTTTTGAATTTCTCCCACTAAATTGCACGGTAATCAGTCTTCAACAACGATACCCATGCTTCTTGCTGTGCCGGCGATCATGCTCATAGCTGCTTCAATGCTTGCAGCGTTTAAATCGGGCATTTTCTGCTCTGCGATTGCTCTTACAGCGTCTTTGCTGATGGTTGCAACCTTGTCTTTGTTAGGTACACCGGAAGCTTTGGAGAGCTTGCAAGCCTTTTTGAGAAGCACTGCTGCAGGTGGAGTTTTGGTGATAAAACTGAAAGATCTGTCCTGATAAACAGTGATAACTACAGGGATTACAAGGCCTGCGTCCTTTGCTGTTTTTTCATTGAATTCTTTACAGAATTGCATAATGTTTACACCGTGCTGACCAAGTGCAGGACCAACCGGGGGAGCCGGGGTAGCTTTGCCCGCTTCGATCTGAAGCTTGATGTAACCTGTTACTTTCTGTGCCATTTAAGAACACCTCCCTATTAACAAATGTGGTGCGTCGGAATTTTAAATTCCTCCCACTTTAAATAATATCGGCAATGTGCCGCTATTAATAAACTAAGTGCATGCCCTGTGCGGACATTCAAATCATACAGACTCTACATGGCTTATGTCAAGCTCAAGGCTTGTGGTTCTGCCAAACATAACAACGCTCACCTTAACCTTGCGGCTTGCATTGTTAATTTCTTCAACTGTGCCTGTTTGATTCACAAAAGCACCCTCAATAATTCTGACATTGTCACCAACCGAGTAGTCGGCAAAAATTTCTCTTACCTCAACGCCGAGTGCTTCAACCTCTTCTTCGGTAAGGGGCACGGGCTTGGAACCGGGGCCTACAAAGCCTGTCACACCTGTGGTGTTTCTTATTATATACCAAGTTTCATCGGTCATGACCATTTTGACGAGAACATAACCGGGGAAAATCTTGCGTGTGACGATTTTCTTTTCTTCACCCTTGGTTTCTACAACATCTTCCGTAGGAACCCTTACATCAATGATAAGATTTTCAAGATTGCGGTTTTCGATAATCTTCTCAAGGTTTGTTTTTACCTTGTTTTCATACCCGGAATAGGTATGAACAACATACCATTTAGCATATTTTGATGCGTTATTCGAACTACCCATCATCCGGCCTCCTTTAAAAAATTCAGGATGTTAAACCTGTCCGATTATTTGATGAATGTGTTGAGACCAAAGCTGAAGAGTAAATCAAGAGCCCAGATAACAACTCCGATTAAAACAACTGCAGCGATTACGATGAGGGTGTTTTTAATTACCTGCTTTTTGCTAGGCCAGACAACCTTTTTCATTTCAGATTTAACTTCTTTGAAGTATTTTGTAATTCTGCCAGCTGATTTTTTGTTTTTTGCTGTAGCTTCTGCCATAGCAATCACCTCCAAGGAAAATAAGGATTATTTTGTTTCTTTGTGCAGTGTATGCTCTCTGCAGAAACGGCAATATTTCTTCATTTCAAGTCTGTCGGGGTCATTTTTCTTGTTTTTCATGGTGTTGTAATTTCTCTGCTTACACTGACTACATGCCAAAGTTATTCTTGTTCTCATGGTATGCACCTCCTTAAATATACAATGCCTTGAATCTATTATCTTTAATTTTTCATATACAACTAAAAATTTGCACACAAAAAAAAAGAGCTTTCATC
>JAFVSB010000014.1 GCA_017503945.1 Clostridia bacterium | reverse complement strand
ATTATTGACGAAATTATCAAAAACAAAAAATAATATGCCACCGCAAGCTCAGATGTGACCGCAATTGCCACTATAATCTGACCTAATGAGTGAAACAACGCCCCGAAAACGCTCACAATCCACACCTGAGAGATATCAAAAAAGCGCGATGAAAAACACATTGCTACCCAGCAAAGCACTCCGCCTGCAAGGCTGAACAAAAAAGACATGGCCTGTCCAAACAGGAGCGAAGAAAGCGCAATGCGAATGAACAAAGTGGCAAATGCCGCCCTGAAGCCTAAAACATATATTGTCACTAAAGTGATCACATTGGCAAGGCCGAGCTTGACTCCGGGGATGGGTACTATGGGCGGCACGATGCTCTCTAAGGCATAAATTCCCAGTGCAAGACATGCCAACAGGGCAACAAGCACAGTTTTTCGTGTGTTCATAATATCAATCAGACTCCTGTGGTAAGGTCTACATCGCCTTCATCGTCGGTGAGCTTTATCACCACATTATTTGGCAGGCATACTATGGGGCGTGCACCGTTTTCTATGGCGCCCTGTTTAATGCAAAGCTTGTCGGGGCAATCGGCCTCGATAATGGAAATTTTGCCTTTTTCAACAAAAACTATATTGCCCTCAAGCTCAATGGTGTAGGCTTTTGTCACCTGAGTGAGGTCGATTTTGTGCACAAGCTTGCCGTCTTCGAAAATGCAGGCGAATTTTTTGCCCATATCTTGCGCATTAAGATAAATAATGCCTGCTGCCGCGGCAATAGCCGCCACAGAAAAACAAGCTGCTAAAAATTTGGTTGATTTTTTCATGATATTTCATCTCCATTTGAAAGATATTGGATATAACGGTCTATGGTATCAAAAAGCTCGGAGAGCTTTTCGGTTTTGCACACTTCATTGCGAATGGCGCTGCTTGCCCTCATGCCCTTGGTGTACCATGCTACATGCTTGCGGGCTTCTCTTACTGCAGTGCGCTCCGGTTTGAATGTGCACATAAGGTCGATGTGATTTTTCATAACCTCAAGGCGCTCTATGTCGGTAGGTTTGGTGAGCACCTTGCCAAACTCGCGGTATTCTAATATCTGGCGAAACAAAAACGGATTGCCCTGCGCTCCCCTGCCAATCATTATGGCATCGCACAAAGTGTCGGCAAGCATGGCCTCAGCATCCTCGGCACAGCATATGTCGCCATTTGCAATCACAGGAATGTTCACGGCTCTTTTTGCCTCGGCAATTTTGCTTCGGTCTGCCTTGCCGCTATAGTACATTGCAGCAGTGCGGCCATGCACGCAAATGGCCGATGCACCGTTTTGCTCTATGATGCGGCAAAGCGAAGCCACATCAATAAAATCCTTTATGCCACAGCGGATTTTGCAGGTCACAGGCACCGACACAGCCGATGCAACTGCATCTACAATGCGGCCGATGAGGTCAAAATCTCTGAGAAGTGAGCTTCCGTCACCATTGGTTGTCACTTTGGGTGCAGGGCAGCCCATGTTGATGTCGATAATCGGGGCTCCGAGCGCTTCTACCTTTTTGGCAGATTCTGCCATAATGGCAGGCTCACTGCCAAAAATCTGCACTGCCATAGGGCTCTCGGCATCACAGGTCTGCATGAGAGTGTAGGTCTTTTTATCTTCATAGTGAAGTGCCTTTGCGCTAACCATTTCGGAATATACAAGACCTGCGCCCCACTCTTTGCATACGAGGCGAAATGCCAGATCGGTGATGCCCGCCATGGGCGCCAAAAATATATTATTTTCTAAAGTTACATTACCTATTTTTATCATAACATTATATTATATTCAGCTAACCAAATAAATCAACAAAAAACGGATTGACTCTTGGCGAATACAAGAGTTCGCTAAGGGTCAATCCGTCTGTTTCACTAAAATTATCGACGGATAAGAGAAGTGAGTTCCTCCATGAAGGACTTAACATCCCTGAATTCACGATATACCGATGCAAAACGGACATAGGCTATGTCGTTTACCTCTTTGAGCTTGTCCATAACAAGTTCGCCAATTTCGGTGGATGTGACCTCGCGGTCAAGCGAATTATTGAGCACACTCTCAATTTCAAGCACCATGTTTTCAATCTGAGCAAAGCTGACGGGTGTTTTTTCGCAAGCTCTGAGAAGACCGTTTAACAGCTTCTCTCTGTTGTAAACCTGACGCTTACCGTCTTTTTTGATGATAACAAGCGGCACAGATTCAATCTGCTCATAGGTGGTGAATCTTTTTTCACACTTGAGACATTCACGGCGGCGTCTGATAGAAGAACCGTCATCGATTGGTCTTGAATCAATTACTTTGCTTTCAAGGTATTCACAATAAGGACACTTCATTTGTTTCTCCTCCAATCACAGTTTGAAGCTAAACAAATATGCTGTACATAAAACTATATACAGCATATTATATAAGTTAAATATTAACCTCTGTTAAGAAAGTCGGGGATTTCAAAACCACCAACATCTGCATAACCATCATCAGAAAGAAGACCCATAGCATCGTTTTTGGATGATTTGCCATCTTCAAAACCTGTTGCAACAACAGTGATAACGATTTCATCACCGAGAGATTCATCAATAGATGTACCGAAGATGATGTTTGCATCGGGGTCAACAAGCTGGTGAACAAGCTCGGAAGCCTGTTCGATTTCCATGAGACCGAGATCACTGGAGCCTGCAACATTGAGAACAACCTTTTTGGCACCATCGATGGTGGTTTCAAGAAGGGGACTGTAGATAGCATCCTTAACTGCTTCTTCGGCTCTGTTGTCACCAGAAGCACGGCCTATGCCCATGTGAGCTACGCCTGTGTTTCTCATAACAGATGAGATATCAGCAAAGTCAAGGTTGATATAGCCCGGGCTTGTGATAAGGTCGGAAATACCCTTTACACCCTGGCTGAGGATTTTGTCAGCCATTTTGAAGGCATCTTTCATTGATGTCTTTCTGTCACATATATCAAGAAGCTTGTTGTTGGGGATAACAACAAGTGCATCAACACAATCCTTGAGCACTTCAATACCCTTTTCGGCACGGTCCATTCTCTGTTTGCCTTCAAAAGCAAAAGGTTTGGTAACAACACCTACAGTGAGAATGCCCATTTCTTTGGCGATTGATGCAACTGTGGGAGCTGCTCCTGTGCCAGTGCCACCGCCCATACCTGCAGTAACGAATACCATGTTGGCTTCGGCGAGAGCCTGCTTGATTTCGTCGCGGCTTTCTTCTGCAGCTTTCTGACCGATTTCGGGATTGGCACCTGCACCCAGACCCTTGGTGAGCTTTTCACCAATCTGGATTTTGCCGTCTGCTTTAGAAGCATTTTCACCGAAAAGAACCTGTCTGTCTGTGTTAACTGCTATAAATTCAACGCCTGAAAGCCCGTCTTCAATCATGCGGTCAAGTGCGTTGTTACCGCCGCCGCCTACGCCGACAACTTTCATGTTGGCTCCTACTATTTCTCTTTGGTTATCAAATTCAATCACGATTGTTCCTCCTCTAACCCATATTAATAATTAATTATAACACAGCATTTCAAATAATGCTATAGTTTTTTTTACCTTTTTATAAATTTGTACAAATTCAACAATTTTGTCGTCACTAATCGCCATTGTGCGACATTGAGCTTGTCACATTGTCGGTGTCGGCAAGCTCTATCACCCCACCGTTTTGTGACTGTGGAAGTTTGGGAATGATGGCTTTGAGATAGGCTATTTTGTATTCAATATTATCGCCATCTTCTTCGCCGTCGATGCCCATGTTGACAAGCGTGTCGGTGGTAAGAGTCATGCGGATGTTAGAAAGGTCTGTCACATCAATGGTCTTTATGTGCGAGAGTATCCCTCCCATTTTGAGCTCAGTGAGCATGCGGGTGACAAGCGACGAAAGATTTTTGGCATTGTCTGAGTCAATTTTGATATATTGACCTCGCTGTGAGTCTACCGCCTTGATGCCAACTATCACAGGTACGCTCGCATCAAGAGCCGACGAGGTGGCAATTATCATGCCCGTTTCATCAATTGCCGTGTAGGCACCTTTTTCCTTTATGTAGCCACATTCGGTTTTTTCGTTTATTTCAAGTGTCACTCCAGACGGGAGAGAACGCACAATCCTTATACCCGCAACAGGTCCGAGCTTTTTGATGCCTTGCTCTACCCTTGCGCCATTGATGGCAAAGATATTGTCACCCTTTGATATGCCTGAAGCTTTTATGACTTCCTCAGGTGTGAGCTTGATATTGCCTGACACACTTAAGTTTTTGATGCTGAATATGGGCGACATCAGCAAAAGCAAAACTGCAACAAGCACCAGACACAGGATTCCTGCAAGCTTAGCCCTTTTCACGGTGGTTTTGTAGGGGGTGCGTCTTTTTTTAGTTTCGGTGTTTTGCTTGTCGGACATATTATTCAATCCTCTCTATGTTTGCACCCACACTCTTTAGCGAAGCGCAAAGATTTTCATAGCCTCTGTCAATATAATGAATGTTTGTCACAAAACTTGTGCCCTCGGCACCGAGTGCAGCAGCCACAAGGGCGGCTCCGCAGCGAAGGTCTGATGCATCTACCGATGCACCATGTAAACGCTCTGTTCCTCTCACCATGGCGGTGCGACCACTCACGGATATGTCGGCACCCATGTTGCAAAGGCGTTTGCAATGAGCCAGTCGATTTTCAAATATTTTTTCGCTGAGCGCACCGAATCCATACGAAGTGGTCATTGCCGCCACAATGAGCGGCTGACAATCGGTGGGCAAAGCGGGATATGGTCCTGTGCTAAGATAT
>JAFVSB010000162.1 GCA_017503945.1 Clostridia bacterium | reverse complement strand
GCACCAAACATCTCCATAGGAGATTTGCAGGTGGAAAGATTGCCGATGAATTCAGGGTAGTAGTGCTCACAGAATTTAACCCAACCTGGTGAACATGAAGTAATGATGGGAAGATTTTCACCACTGGTGAATCTCTGGATAAACTCTGTGCCCTCTTCCATGATGGTGAGGTCGGCACCGGTGTCTGTGTCAAACACTTTGTCGAAGCCAAGTCTTCTGAGCGCTGCAACCATCTTGCCTGTAACGGGAGTGCCAATTGGCAGACCAAATTCTTCGCCGAGAGCAGCTCTTACTGCGGGAGCGGTCTGCACTACAACATGCTTTTGGGGATTGTCGATGGCATCCATAACCTTGGGGATGTCATTTCTTTCATAAAGAGCACCCACTGGGCATGATACGATACACTGACCGCAGAAAATACAACCAACATCTTTGATTTCTTTTTCATAAGTGGGTGTTACATGAGTAGCAAAGCCTCTGTCGGCACAAGTGATAACAGAAATGGCCTGCTTAGCGCATGCAGATACACATCTTCTGCAAAGAACACATTTGTTATTGTCTCTTACAAGTGATGTGGAGGTGTTGTCGATGTCATATTTAACATTTTCACCTTCAAATCTGAGACCGTCAACACCGAGCTCCTCGGCAAGATCCTGAAGCTCACAGTTTTTACTTCTGATACATGTGAGACATTTCTTTTCGTGATTAGACAAAATGAGCTCAAGTGTATCTCTTCTTGCTTCTCTTACCTTGGGAGTGTTGGTGTAGATTTCAAGACCTTCGCTTACAGGATACACACAAGCTGCCTGAAGAGCACGGGCGCCTTTGATTTCTACAAGACACATTCTGCAGGCGCCAATCTCATTTATATCTTTGAGATAGCAAAGTGTGGGGATTTTGATTCCGGCTTCTCTGGCTGCGTCAAGTATAGTGTAAGAAGCAGGAACACTGTAGTCTTTATCATTAATTTTAATATTAATCATACTCATTGTTAATTAATCTCCTTATCTCTTACTGATTGCGCCAAACTTACAGGAATCCATGCAGACGCCGCACTTGATACATTTGGAGGTATCAATGGTGAACGGATTCTTTACAACACCCTCAATTGCACCAACAGGACACTTCTTAGCACAGAGACTGCAGCCTTTACATTTATCGGGCTCGATTACATATGAAAGGAGCGCCTTACATACTCCTGCAGGACATTTTTTGTCTACTACATGGGCCACATATTCATCTCTGAAATATTTGAGTGTGCTGAGTATGGGGTTGGGAGCTGTCTGACCAAGACCGCACAGTGCAGCATTCTTGATGCTGTAGCAAAGCTGTTCGAGGCGGTCGATATCTTCAAGAGTATCATTGCCTGATGTGATTTTATTGAGGATTTCGAGGAGTCTCTTTGTACCGATACGGCATGGTGCACACTTACCGCAGGATTCATCAACGGTGAACTCAAGGAAGAATTTTGCAATATCTACCATGCAGGTATCTTCGTCCATAACAATGAGACCGCCTGAACCCATCATAGAACCAATGCTGATGAGTGAATCATAGTCGATGGGTGTGTCTATGAGATTAGCAGGGATACATCCGCCGGAAGGTCCGCCGGTCTGAGCTGCTTTGAATTTTTTGCCATTGGGGATACCGCCGCCAATTTCGTATACGATTTCACGAAGGGTGGTGCCCATGGGGATTTCAACAAGACCTGTGTTGTTAATCTTACCGCCTACGGCAAACACTTTGGTACCTTTGCTGCTTTCTGTGCCTATTGTTTTGAACCATTCAGCGCCATTGTTGATGATGGCAGTGATGTTGGCATAGGTTTCAACATTGTTGAGAAGTGTGGGTTTGCCAAAAAGACCTTTTACTGCGGGGAACGGAGGTCTGGGGCGGGGCTCGCCGCGGTGACCTTCGATTGATGTCATAAGAGCGGTTTCTTCGCCGCACACAAATGCACCTGCACCGAGTCTGATATCAAGCTCGAAATTAAAGCCTGAATCAAAAATATTTTTGCCCAAAAGTCCATATTCTTTGGCCTGCTCGATAGCAATTCTGAGGCGGTTTACCGCAATTGGGTATTCTGCACGGATATATACATAACCTTCATCAGCACCAACTGCATATGCAGCAATAGCCATAGCTTCGATGAGTGAGTGAGGGTCACCTTCGAGGATTGATCTGTCCATGAATGCACCGGGGTCGCCCTCGTCGGCATTACAAGCAACATATTTTTTGTCACCCTGAGCATTGGCTGTGAACTGCCATTTGAGACCTGTGGGGAAGCCACCGCCGCCTCTGCCGCGAAGACCTGATTCTTTGATTTCATCAATAACATCCTGAGGCTTCATCTCAGAAAGAACCTTGCCGAGTGCAGAATAACCGCCAAATGCAATGTATTCATCGATGCTTTCAGGATTGATAACACCACAGTTGACAAGAGCAATACGCTGTTGTTTTTTGTAGAAGTCAACCTCATTGAGAGATTTGATGTTGTCATCATCAACTACTGTTTCTTTGTAGAGAAGTCTTTTTACAATACGACCCTTGAGAAGGTGTTCTTCAACAATTTCGGGAACATCTTCGGGGGTAACAAGACTATAAAAAGCACCTTCGGGATATACTATAACAATTGGACCCAATGCACAAAGACCAAAGCAGCCCGTGCGCACAACTTTGATTTCGTCCTGCAAGCCTTTTTCTGCAAGGCTTTTTTCAAACTGTTCGATTATATTGTTACTGCCTGAGGAAGTACATCCTGTACCACCACAGACAAGAACATGACCTCTTGCTAACTCCATGAATGAGCCCTCCTTAGTTTTCTTTGGCTGCGCCGATTGTATATTCATTTACAACCTTGCCGTTAACGATGGTTTCATTTACTATCTTGGCAGCTTTATCGGCATCCATTTTAACATAGGTGATTTTTTCCGAGCCGGGAAGATATACTTCAACGATAGGCTCAAGACGGCAAAGACCGATGCAGCCTGTCTGAGTAACATAGCAATTGCTGATGTTTCTTTTTTCGATTTCGTCCATTATGGCTTTCATAACAGGTCTGGCTCCTGCTGCGATACCACATGTTGCCATGCCAACAACAACTCTGATGCTATCGTCATCTTCTTTTCTTAAATTAACTTTGGCTAAAGTTTGTTTTCTGATCTGTTCGAGTTCAGCTAAACTTTTCATTTATATTGCACCTCCGCAAATATTTTCGATTTCATTTTTGATATAATTTTCAATCCATTTTAAAACCTCGGGCTGTGAAAGGCTAATCTCACTTCCGAGAACTGTGCGAATTTCGCGGGTATCAAACTCAAAGGTGTTGTGATTGTATGAATGAGTGTAGACATAGTCAATATCCGGATTTGCATGAATGACAGTCGACATTGTAGATGCCATATCGCCCAAAGGCTGACGATCGATACTGTCATACACAAAAGCGGCTCTGAGACCTGTGCCCTTGCCAAGTTCTGACCAAATTTCAAAGCTTCCGCCCGTAAGCTCGGCTGCACTTTTGAACATAGAAATGCCAAGACCGACCTTGCGAGTTGTGCGCGTGGTGCGGAAAGGATTGGTTACATCGCTTAAAAACTCACTATCCATGCCGCATCCATTGTCACTCACAGTGATTGTGAGTAGATTATCTGCGACATTTTCGTCAATGATTATTTCCACAAGTGAGGCACCGGCTTTTATAGAATTTTGGACAATATCGAGAACATGCAGTGATATTTCTACCATACAAACTCCAATCAGTTCATATACTTATCTAAAATGCCGTCTATATCATCAACGGTAAGTCTGCCGTAAACATCATCATTAACAGTGAGAACGGGAGCCAAACCGCAAGCACCGATACAACGGGTGGCATCAAGAGAAAACTTACCATCATCAGTGCACTGACCTACATCGATGCCGAGGCGGTCTTTGATTTTTTCGATAATGTCACCTGCACCTTTAACATAGCATGCAGTACCAAGACACACAGCAAATTTATATTCACCCTTGGGATAGATTGAGAACTGAGTATAGAAAGTAACTACACCATAAATCTCAGCCATGGGAACACCCAAGCCATCAGAAATCTTTTGCTGAACTTCATACGGAATGTAACCGTAAATTTCCTGAGCTTCGTGAAGAACAGGGATAAGGGCGCCGTCGGTGCCTTTGTATTTTGCAATAACTTCCTGAAGCTTTGCACTTTGCTCAGCAGTGTCTTTAAAAGCCGGAGCTTTTATTTCACTCATCTTAAATACCTCCAAAAATAATGTGATTGTTTGGTTTCTTAACCTTACAATCACATTATACATTCTTTTGATATTAAATTGGTCGCTTGACGAGAGACTTTTAAATTAACATCCCAAAAGCACTTGGTCAAATTCAAACAGTGCCTCATTTATCTCAAAAATATCATAAATTTCTTTTTGAATAAAATAGCGAATGATTTTATC
>JAFVSB010000161.1 GCA_017503945.1 Clostridia bacterium | reverse complement strand
TAGAAGCAATTTCAGAGCGTATGGTGTTCATGCCATGAGAGAGAGTATCAGCAAAACTCTTATTCATGTCTTGCGCGGTCTCTTTTGCTGTTTTGTTCAGCTCAGGAGCTTCATCTTCGAGTCCGATTTCTACACCTAATACATAATCTGTACCAAGGTCAATGCCGTCTTTCGCAGGAGAGTTTGAACGCACACCTGGTTTTGCACCATATTCATGCATTCCTTGCATTATGGTAAAAGCCTTATTCCAAAGAGGGTTAATCATGGAATCCATACCATTCATAACACCCTGTATATAGTCAATACCAAGTTGTTTTGCTACCGCTTCACTGACTTTGAGTCCGTCTATAATCTTCTGTGAGCCGTCCTCAGACACGGTCACCGCATCTGTTATTTTTAGCGATACACCGCCTGCAAGTGAGAGGATAAGATTTTCGCCCTCTGCTCTGGCACCTTCAATAACCGGTGACATGGTTTTGTTGAGTTGATTGCCGAACTCTTTCATTGCCGACTCAGTATTTGGCACGGCAATTTTCAAACCGTCTCCCACAGCATTAGCTACATCTTGACCTATAGACGAAGCTGTGGCTTCAACATCAGATTGTCCGTCGGCTAACGCGGCACTTGTACCATCAGCATATCCGCTTGCACTTTTATATGAGCCTTTAAATACAGCATCATAATCGCCTTTGATGATATTTTCATAAGTGCCTTCATAATCACTTATTGTGGTATTCAAATCATTTACAGCAATAGAGGCTGCATCCATTGCACCCTTATGTTCGCCAAGCTTTGCATTTGCACCTTCGAGCTCGTCATTCAAACCATCAATTTTAAGAGTGAGAGAATCGTACTCATATTCCCAGTCAGGGGGCTTGGTTTCCTCAAGCTCTTTTTGCTTTTGTTTGAGATATTCTATTTGATTAGTGTATCTCTCGACTTCCTCTCTCGCCAATTGATACTGTCTTGTTTCTTCTTGCAAAATGGCTCGCTTTTCGCCAATTTGACCTACAGCGCTGTCATATGCTTCTTGTTTGGAACTGAGAAGTGCCTCAGCTCTTTTCTTAGCAATCAGATTATCAATCTCAGCAGATAATTGCTGATATTGTGAAATTCTACCCTGATTCATGGAATACTCAGTGCCAAGAGCTTCGTTGAGTTCTCCCAAAATAAACTGAGCGCGTGCTCTCTCTGACTCGGCTACATTTCCATTTTCATCGGCTAATCCCCGGAGTTCCTGAGACAATTTTTGAATATGATTCATTTCAGAGTTGGCACTGGCTTCAGCATTTTTCTGTGCTTTCACAACTTCTTGCCACTCTTTATTTGTCTGTTCAAGTTCCTCTCTGTGAGAACGGATTTCTTCGCATTCCTTTTCCCATTCAGGTGCATTGTCAAATGCCGCAACTAATGCAACTATGCCTGCAGTAAGTGCAACAACGCCGGTGACAACTGCACCAATGGGATTTGCGCTCATGGCGGCATTCCACAGTTTTTGAGCAACTGTAGCACCCTGCACACCTGCTGTCATAGTTTTAATACCGGTGGTAACAGTTGTTATTACACCGGTTATTGCTGCAGATGTTTTCAAAATTACAAAAGCTGCAGCACACAACCCAATATTATCACCAAGGAATCCGAGTGCATTTACCAGTGGGGGTATTACTGATGTCGCAAGCTTAATTAACACTGACACAAACTTACCTATAAGTGTGCCTGCATTAGTTAATGCGCTTTTTAATTCGCCGTTCGCAACAGCTTCCTGCAGCTCTGACAATGAATCATTCCCTGCTTTGACCGCTTCTGTAAGAGGCTCCTTTATACCCTCGTAGAATCCTATTCCCAGATTCTTTGCACTCTGAATGAATTTGTCGGTTTGTCCTTCGAGGGTATTCATCATTTTTTCATACCCTTCTTCTACAAGACCGGCAGTATCATTCATTGCTTCGAGATTACTGTTAAATGTCTGTGCATTTCCCGACACAATTGCAAGCGCCGATTTCCCGGCTTCAATAGACGAGAACATATCTACCATTGATACGCCGTTTTTCTCCGCCTGCTTTTGTATAAGCATTAAAATGTCGCTCAGCGAAGCACCGCTTTCCATCATATCTTTGAAAGATTTTCCTGCGAAAGATGTGCCTTGAGCTGCCGCTTTTAAATTCTTTGCTGCAGCAGTACCATTTTTACCCAATTCAGCTATAAGCTGATTGAGCTGTGTGGTAGCTTGAGCTGTAGGAGTACCCTGAGCAGTCATTGTAGCGAGAGCTGCACCTACATTCTCAAATGACACGCTAAAAGCAGCTGCTGTGGGTGTAACCTGTGCAAGACTTGCACCAAGTTCGTTAACAGTGGTAATACCTTTGTTTTGTGTCTGAATAAGTATTCCCTGAATACGCTCCGCTTCGCTGACATCAAGCTTGTATGCATTAAGTGTT
The DNA here is from genome assembly GCA_017503945.1 of Clostridia bacterium. Lineage (GTDB taxonomy): Bacteria > Bacillota > Clostridia > UMGS1810 > UMGS1810 > RGIG1828. The sequence goes on along the minus strand of JAFVSB010000161.1, from coordinate 6,581 downwards.
TTTGCGGTTGCGGAAATAGCTGTATCCGTATCAGTAAACCCTGCTTTTGCAAGCTTTGCGGCACTTTCCAAAAATCCGGTTGCTTTTGCCATATCCTCAGTAACCGGTATACCTGCAGATAAAGCGGAATATAGTGCTTCGTTCAGCTCTGTTGCAGCAAGACCTGTGCTTGATGAAATCTCAAGTATTTTTTTATTAAGATTAGCTGTGTCAACAGCAACCTGCCCAAAAAGAGTAGATGCTTTTGCTGCCGTCGCTTCAAAATCAGCTCCGAGCTTAACAACCGTTCCGGCAAGAGCCGTCACGGATGCGCCCAAAGCCAAAGTGCCTTTTTTAAATCCATCTGTTATTATCTTGGTGTCAAACACCAAGCTGCCGTCAGGCTGTGCCATATCTATCCCGCCTTTTCTAATATATTTTCATTAAAAAAGTGAGAATGCGGCACTTGCTCGTTTGAGCTTTGGGCACTGTTTCGTGCATTCTTATGAGGTTATGTTAAACCTGCAGGTCGCTCTGAACTCCGTCAGCGACTATAACCTCAAATTCTTTTTTACAGTATTTGCATTTTAAAAAAACACCGCTGCAATTTGCGGTGTTCGTGATGAGTATTTTCTGTTCTTTGCCGCATTCGGGGCAGTGCAGCCAAGATTTTTTAATCGCTATTTTAAACATATTTAAAACCCCTTAAAAGAACATTTTTGAAAACTCTGCAGCGTTGTCTGCATCCTTTTCTTCTTGTGTTCTTGTGTCCGGCAGAGCAAAAGTGTCTTTAAGCTTCTGATACGCTTTTCTCTGCTCGCCGTCTTTTATTTTGGAGAGGTCGAGGTCTCTCCAACTCATAATCTTCATTATCTTGTTTGATTCTTCCAGTGAGTGAAACAACGCATCAAATTTGTACCAATGCAAATGCACGGTGTCTATGAGGTCAATTCCATACTGCGCCAAAAAAGCACCATATATATAACCTGCATCTTCTTCGAAGTCAAATATCGGAGCTTTTCTTGCTTTGTCTTCACTGCCGCCACTGTTTTTGTCATTGAGTTCTCTGCCGCAACTGTGAAAGCGCATAAATGCTTCCATAAGCTCCCCTGCATTTTCAGGGAGCAGGGAACAGCGTTTTGTGTCAATGCAGTTTATTATTGCATCGGTCAGCTTTTTAATGCTATCCTTTGAAGGATCAAATATAATTTTCTGAAACTTAAGCCACACACGGTAGTCGGTGTGTACGGCATATTCTTTGCCGTCAACCGTCACAGTGTCAGGCAGAGCTTCGGTTAGTATACTCATTTTTGGTGAGCTCCGTTTTTATGCTTGCCCTGGTGTCTTCTCTGAGCGCGATTACCGTTCCATGCATTAACCGCATTTTGCACATTGTTGAGTGCACTTTTGTCAGAGCGCATGGTATTTACAAGCTTTATAAAGGCATCGGTTCGCATCTGACCCGACTGCGAATCACCAAAGAGTTTTTTGGGAGCATCGGCGCCGAACAGTGTCACAAACACCTTGTCAACACAGTCTATGATATAACGGATTTTTTCGCTTTCCTTACCCACAACGGGAATTTTACCGATTTCGTCATTGTACACTTCGCCTGCCTGCTCGAATTTTTCAACGAACTCGGCATCGGTATTGTCTATAATTGCGGAAAAATCGCCATATTTATATTCTACCATCTTTATTACCTCCGTATCTACAGCCATTCCGAGCACAGCGAGGAATCTCAAAGGGATTCTTCGCTTCGCTCAGAATGACAAAGTGATAATTATTCGTTTACAGTAAATTCTGCAGTGTCCCATTCATCCTTGGTGGTTGCACTGCCAACCTCAAGCACACCATTGGCATCAAATGAGCCGCTGTATTTCATTACATTGGCATCATCACCATCGGTGTTGGGTGTCACTGTGAACTTTCTGCGGAAAGCAGCGAAAGAGCTGCCGCCCTCTTCAGAAGGCTTTGCCATATTGACAATGACAATTTCAACAACTGCATCGTTGCCGGTCTTCTCAAGCTCGGTAATGTCGGTGATAACGGAATGAACCTCGTTGTCGGGGTCATAATCGAACTTGTAGGATGTCGAAGTAGCATATCCAGTGACGGTGCTTCTTTTGTTCTTTTCGTCAACATACTTTGGTTCATATTTTTCGGGATTTCGGGAGGTTGACATTTCCTCAAAATCTCTCATGCGTTTATAGACAACGGTCTCTCCGCTTTTAACGCCCATAAACGCAACAACTTCATGTCTGCCGGTCATAGTTTACACTTCCTTCTTATAAGTTATTTTGCACTGAATCTGAAATCTTGCCGTCTTTGTATTAGAATCAAAGAGATAGCCACTGGTTAATGTCTCAATTCTTGTGACCTTAACCTTTGGACTGGGGCTATCAGGGAACACCTTGGCGGCGTTCTGAGCTTCAATCCAACTCTCAAATTCCTCAAAGAACTTGGCAGTGTTCATGTTTTCAAGAGCATTTTCGTCATACGCCTCTCTTGAAGCGAAAACAAACAGATACTGTCTCAGGCTGCCGCCGTCGGTGTATTGCTTGACAATTGGCTTTGCAGGCACATTGTCAATGGAATACTTCACCGGCTTTTCACCGAGATAGTTTACATTGATTTTGCTCTTTGTGATAAGCGGGCAAGCTTCAATGTATTTCTTTACAGCTTGGGTGAACATGTTATTTTCCTCCTGCTACTTTCTGTGCTCCGTCTAATATTTCCTCGAGGTGGTCGGCTTTCATTCGTTCAAAATACTGTGGACCTCTGAGCCCCTTTGTGGGGCCTTTGTGGAGTCTCATATGCGCATATGGCACATTTACAAGCACTTCACCGCTTCCTGGTTTTGTTGAGCGTTGCATTGATTTTATCATTTGCCCGGTGTCATGCTGCATATATGGCTCCATCTTCCTCATTACTTCATTATCAATGAACTGCTGCACCTCGCCGCCGTCCTCGAGACCTCTCTTTGCAAGCATCTTCTTGAGGCTCTGCGTCTTGAGCTTTACGCTTATGCTACTCACAGTTTATCCTCCAATGCCAAACAGGAGCGCTGCCCTTTCGATTGTCAGAAAAACCTGTCACCTTGAGGGAAGCTTCGCGGTTGAGAAAACGCATATCACCAATGTAGACATAATCGCCCTCTTTGATGATGATGCTTTCCTTGGTAGGTATGCGCACTGTCACAGTGTTTGCGTGCACAAAGCCATTTTGGGCAGGTGCCGACCTGTGGTCATAATAGACGGAGGCTTCTTTGAAAAACTGCCTTATATATTCCTCTTTTTTATCGTCATAATGAAAAAGAGTAATGCTTGAGTGTGTAATCATCAGCCAATCCCCCTATAGAGCAGTCCTGTGTGCGCCAGATACCTTTGCGCTATTGCATGCGCATCTGCCGATGCAGAGCTTTTGTCCGATTTTGCAACATATGTTACGGAATATCCGTCATTGTTTTCCGATGCAATTCCGGCTCTGGACTCTGACACATACAAGCAGTCGGCAATCTCACAGCAGGCATCTTTCACACATGCCTCATAAGGCTCAGACGGCTTCTTTGATACAAAAAGAGAATCGAGGAAGACGCTTGCCTTCCTCAGATACATTGTACACTCAGCCTCGGAGAGCTTCGGCTCGTTCCCGGCACAAAAAGTGTTTATATAATATTCTTTATCTGCGTACATAGCGTCCTCCTCAACTCATCATTTTATTTTACGACTGCATGCGCATAGCCGGAGGCAACAACAGTGCCGTCACCACCAACCTCAACAATCTCAATTACTGCATCTTTTACAGCAGCAATCTTGGTGTCGCCGGAGGTGAGAGCAGCAAAGGTATCGTCGGTTGCTTCACCGAATTTGGCTCTGAGAGCAGGATTTACTCTGTAGAACAGATTGCCCTCTGCACCTGTCACGGTAACAATGGTTGTGTTGGCTGTGCCGCCGGGAGCAGCTGATGCATAAAGAAGCTTAGGCGAATAAACCGCGCGGATTGCTACAGAACGGAGCACCTTGTGGTCATAAACCTGTCTGCCCTGAACTGCACATGCACCAATGTAATTGCCCGAGCCGTCAAGACTCTGCACATGGGGCTTAACGGCAAATTCCTTAATTCTGGTTGCAAATCTGGGGTGACCTGCAATCATCTGAAGGTTTGCAGTATCGTCATTCCAGGGAATAACATTAAAGCCTGCAATTTTACCGATTGCACCGGTCTCTTTCACTTCATCACCGAGTGACGATGCCGAAATAAATTCGGGTGATTTGAGGATAAGAGCCTCTGCATCGGGAGTAACAAGGAGATATCTTCTGCCGTCATTGGGGATATTTGCCTTGTTCATTTCCTTTCTGATGTCAACAATCACACCATAGATGTTGTCTTTGGTGAGCTGTTCAACACCTGTGGGGGTTGAGCCTGCAAGGAGCGCATTGCCGCCGTCGGTGTCCATGGCAACCGCAAGCGCATATGTGCCGCTTGAAAGTCTTTCGGCAACAATCTTGTCGGGAACTGCAGCAGCGTCATAACCGTCAATGATTTCGTTGATTGCTTTGTCCTTGCTGATAACAACAGTTTCATATCCGGTAGAGCCGTGACTTCCTTTAATGCCGTTTGCTTTGTCATAATCACTGACAGGCACCTCGGTGTCTCTGACAGGGATTTTAACTGCACCGGCAGTGGGGTTGCCCTCGTAGTCGTTGTTGAAAACAACGCCGTCCTTGAGCTTCAAATCTTTTCTGAGTTTAGCGAGCACAAGCGCGCTATATCTTTCCTGTGGTTCGTGTGGCATAGTATTTGCCCTCCTTCTTAATCAATTTTTACATCGGGGTTGATTTCAGCAAAAGCTTTTTCAACTCCATTGAGCTTTCGTTCGGGAGAACCGTGAGAGAGTCCGCCCGGAACAGCTACAGCAAAGAGATAATCATTATCTGCTTTGATAGCTTCGAGCTGTTCGTCAAAACCTTCAAGACCGCTCTCGCCCATGGTGAGCTTAGAGGTGTCTATGAGACCTTTCAGAGCCTTTGCATTTTTCGCACCGCTTGTGGCAAGCTTGAGCTCCAATGCAGAGTCAAATTTGAGCTTGTCGATTTCCTTTTTGAGGTTATCGTTTTCAGCCTTTACACCGTCGAGCTCAGATGTGTCTGCCGAAGCCAAGGCCTCTTTTTTTGCCTTTTCGATGTCGGCATCATATGTAGCCTTGTCTACAAATGATCCATCAGCAATGTTTGCAAGCTTGATGTCCGTGCCCTCAAGCTTGGCGGCAACCTGCTCATAGAGCTCGTCGCCTAAAATGTCTTTCAAAAATACCATTTTGTGTTGCTCCTTTCAAAATTTTTGTACTAAAAAAGCACCTTGCATTTTCTGCAAAGTGCTAAGGTGGCTTGCACCATAGTCGCTTCATACCATTTCCTCCAATTACATATATTAATTTTTTGTACTAAAAAACACCCTCCATCGAGAGAGTGTTAGTCAATTATGAAATTATATCTTTAATTCCTTTTGCAGCCTTGTACATTCGCTGCATAATGCTGTTTTCAGTGAGATATTCAAGTCCTTTGAGTGTAATCTGCATATTAGAGATGTCAACCTTTTTACCGCCATCAACATTTGTTTTAATAATCGCATTTTTCACATATCCGCTGTCGTAAAGCATTTCTATATATGCGTTCCATCGTTGTTTTGATATTTCAAGATTTTCATGGCCAATACATTCCAAATCCGGATTATCATAATCCAAAGCGGCTTCTAAAGCTTTAAGTATTTTATAAATGCATTTAAAATTGTCGCTCATGCCTGAACCTCCAAATTTTTGTACTAAAAAGGCTCCCTTGTGTAAAGGGAGCTGGATTTGCGCAGCAAAGACTGAGGGATTGTTAATTGTTATCAAATATATCGTCAAACACATTCTGAGCTTCAATCCCGAGTTTCGTTAAAGTATCTTGGTTGTGCATACCTTTCAAAACAATGAAATCGTCAATTTCATCAAGTAAATCATTAATATCAGAACAATTTGCATAGTTAGGTATATGCTTTTCAAGAAATTTTCTGCTTTTTTCCGACATTTTAAATTTCATTGTTACACACCTTTCTTTCTGGGATTAACTTGTATCAAATTACCGTTTGACGGATTGACTGTTACTTGACAATTATCCCCACTATATCTGATACTTGGACTACCATTATTGTCATATTTGATTTTACCCACTTTATATGGCTTTTGCAAAGTAGCCTTAATATCCAAAATACTAACACCATTGCGTATTTTACCATTCTTCGGGTCTTTCATAGTACCAACAACTCTTTCAACAAAGTGATTACTTTGAGAACGGATAATCAAATCGGTAGATGTAGAAATACCGACAATCTGCTCGTTAATTTCATTTATTAACGATTTAAACCCAGAATAATTAATCAGAGGTGTCATCGCACCCGATTCAACACTTTTTGCATATCTCTCAAGTAATTCATACTCTGTTTTATTATTATACTTCATTTCATAATATTTTGCAAGCGTTTTTGGTGTATCATCTGCACCAATACTTTTGCGCCAAATATCATAATGCTTTTGAGCCGCCTGCACCGCTTTCTGGTTT
>JAFVSB010000160.1 GCA_017503945.1 Clostridia bacterium | reverse complement strand
TTGCCCCATGCTCTGAAGCCATTCTCGGTCTCTGCCGCAAACACCTGTTCGCGGTTGCGGTCACGCCTGAGTCCTGTTTTTTCACAGTAGTCCTTGAGCTTGGCTTCTTTGCTCTTCAACTTTACTGCAGCATTGTCAAACTCAACCCGCATTGCGATTTTGTCATTATCGCTTAGGTTCTTTATTGCTTCATCAAACATCACAAGCTCCTGCTTGCTTCGTCTGATACTGCGCTCCATGGCGCGCTGTCTGTCGAGAGCCTCCCTTATCGGAATTGCCTCACCGTCATAGGTGACAGTTTCATTTCTGAAAGCCTCAAGCTGTTCTTCGGTGTAGGCGTTCTTTGATATATCCTCATAAAAGATAAACCATGTGTGCCTGCAGTTTGCGCCCATAAAACCGGTGACACTGCCGTAGCCAATGTCATCAAGTGAAAGATACCCTTTTCTGCCGCTTCGTGACACTATCTTTCCCTGCCATGCGGCATGGTCCTCTCTGGCGCCGCTATGAGCTGAGAGCTGCATCAGGTCATGACCTGTTTCATCAGCACGCATCTCAACAAGCTTGCCTGTGGTCTGATTGACGCCCGAAAGAACCGCACGGCGCACTGCAGCATCAAGTGAGCTTTTGTGTCCGGAGGGATAGACGACTGTCACACCGTCTTTGGCAGCACTTTTGATTGCCATCTTTATTGCATCGGTGTATGAAAACGCACCCGACACAATCTGCATATGTGCCAAATCGCATGCTCTGATAAAGGAGCTCTGACTTGTCACCGCAGTTGTGCCGGTGAGATTCCTCACTTCCTTGGTAACCTTTTTGAGAGCAGCTGTCATTATTGTCTTCATTGCAGGGCTCATGGCTGCAAACTCCTTGGGGATTTCACCTGCAGCTTCAAGCTCTGATTCATCATAGCGGAAAATCTCTATACCTGCATCCTTGAAAGCCTGTCGGATTTCGCGGTTGCTTTTTTCGGTTTCCTTTGATATTTCCTTTATGATGTCTTTATACACCATACCGCTTTGCTGCAGCTTCTCTGTCTGCCATGCTGCAGTGTCGGTAACGGTGAAGTCAGTTTTGAGTATTCTTCGGGTGATGTCTCTCAGAATACTCTCCTGCAGCTCCTTGTGAGTCTGCAATATATCAAGCTCATCACTGAGCCAATTGGGAGTAATCATCTATCATCACTCCTCAAAGATATCGTCACTTTCAGCTCCCTCAAGAGCTTTCTTCGCTTCCTCTTCGGTTTCGTTAAGCTGCCATGCTCTGAGCTCCCACGGCTTCATTGCCTGCACAGATACCATCTGCAGACGGCGGTTGAATTCTGTGTCGGTGTCTTCGATGATGCTGTCATCAAATTCGATTACCGTATCAAGCTCATTTTTGATGTTCATTATCTCAAGCAGAGCAGTAATCAAAGATATTAAAGCGGACTTTAAAACAATCTCATGCTTTTTGAGCGTTCTGAACAGCTTGGAATTTTCCGATATTACCTCTCTGGCAGTCTTCACTCCGCCTGAGCTTTGGAACTGATATTGGTCTTCGCCCATACCGCAGGCATCAGAGAACATATTGAGCTGCACCTCAAGAGCTTCTTTATGCTCGTTGCTTCTCAGCTCCATGTTCATTTCTTTTATAAACTGCTCACCGTCGGGCATACCGGGCAGAGCATAAAACTCTGTGTCATTGTAATCAAACACAGGCGTTGACACGCCATCTTCCTCTTTCATGGTCTGCAGGGCGGTCACCGGAATTAGTATTCTCTTTTTGCCAAGTCTGAACTCGTTTATGTAACTGTCATACACAAGGTCAATGCCTTTCATTTCAGCCACAGCATTAGCAAACACCGATATTCCCATAGGCGTTTGCTTTTCTATGTTGTTTGCAATGTTGGGTGTGATTATCTGAAATCGTTTGTTTGGAGATCCTGTGTCGATTATGCCCTCCACAACGCCAGACATATCAAGCGCGGTACCATCCGTCTTTTTGAAAAGGCGGTTTTGTATCACATAATTGCCAAGGTTGTTTTTGGTGTGTATATTGATATAATATGCTTCTACACCATTCACCGTCTTTTCACTTGCAAAGGCACACTCTGTGATTCGGGTACCCGACCACGAAATCGGATATATCATATCACCTGTTATGTAATCAATGACCGGGTTGCCGTTTGCGTCGGCGTATTCAACAAGAGCTGCAGTTCCCAGAGCAAATGCTTTTTCAATAAGCTGATTGCCCTGCACATAAAAATCATTGGCGGTCAGAACCTGCTTGATCCTTTTGTTTATTGTGTCGTCACCTACATTGATGACAACCTTTTCGTTGAGCAGCATGTCTGCCCAGTCCTCGCACACGCGCTTCGGCATGCGCAAAGAGTCGCGCACTCTGGTGATAAACGCTTTGCCGTTGTATACCTTGTATTTATGGAATGTTTCAACATATCCCTCATACCAGCTCTGCCACACCTGCATATGCTCCTGCATCGAAGTGTCGCAGCTGTAGCCAAGCTTTGAGAGTATCTGATTTATCATTGCCGTCACCTCAAATTCTTTCAATCATTTCGTCCATATAGGGCTCGGTGGAATATTCACAAGCATCTAAGCTGTCGATGTTGAAGGTGCCATCGTCAAGCCTTTCGTCTTTATCCTTAGACTTTGAATTCCACTCAGCGTCCTTGTATGCTGCAATCAGATTTTCGCAGCGCCTGAGCACATAATATTTCCCTTTGCTCATAAGCATATTGTAAAATCTAATACGGTTGATTATCGGTCCTTTTTTCGCTTTCATCACCGACACACCGAGCTTTGCTTTTGAAGCTGCAGCCGCAAGACCCTTAATAAGAGTCGACTCTGCACTGTCGCAATAGACCTCGTATACACGGTAGGTCGATTTTGCTCTCTGCACAAACTTCACAAATTCACTCTCAAGCTCCTCGGGAGAGATTTCTTTTTTTAGATAAAATTCATCAAGAGTTATAACCTCACGAAAACCTTTTGTAAATCCGTTGAGAATAAATGCATGAGCTGAGCCGTTACCGCCAAAGTCGATGCCGATTGTGGCATATTGGATTATCTCGGGGTCAATAGAGTCTTTTATATACTTCTCGGAGTCATTTGCAAAGAGAGGATATACTACACCGTCTGCAGCCTTCCATCTGCCAAGGATAAATCTCTCATAAAACACTCCAACATATTCCTTTTTGATTTTTTCGATGTAATCAGACGGAAGGAATGTGTTGTCGTCAATGAGATATTTGATTGTGAGCAAATCAAGCTCTTCGCTTCGCTTGATGTAGTCGCGCATCAGCCAGTGAGTCGGTCTGTCGGGGTTGGTGGTTCCGAGCAGGAATGCTCCCTCTACAGAAAGACGCGAGAGCAGCATGCGGAAGAAATCTTCATCAAGCAGCGTTATTTCGTCACAGTATGCTCCGGCAAGGGTCATGCCTCGGATTTTATCTTCGGAGAGCACATTGTCTGCACCTTCAAGATATATCTTTCTGCCAAAGAGCTCAGCCTCTTTGCGTGATGTGGAATATGAAAAGTTCGCATCGCCCACAAGCTCCTGCAATAGCTCCAGACAGTTACGCTTGAGAGTGGTGATTGTTCTGCCTACCATGATGAATCGCTCATCATAATCTCTGGTGGATATCATCAGAGCCCACAGAATAAGAGATATGTATGTTTTACCGCTTCGCACAGAGCCATCAAGTATGTTGAGTCGCTTGAATTTGCCATCGCGGAACATGTTGATTGTCTCTTTTTGCTTTGGTGTAAAAACATCTTGAAAATCTGTATCGCTTTTCACAGCTCTCAGAATATCATCAAGCTTGCCATAGTGATTGAAATCATCATCACCTGAGCCAAAATTCCTTTTGGGCTTTGCACCGAAATATGCTGCAAATTCAGAGGCATAATCTCTTTCAATTGTGACAGTATTCTTTTTTGAAAATGCCTCTGCAAGGGTTTTTATGCTGTTTCGTTTGAAATTTATCAAGATTACACCCCTTTATTTTGAGTTTTAAGCGATTTTTGCACTCTCTATCAGGAAAAGAGACACAAAAAATATTTAAATCAAATTTTAACGCGTTTAAACATGTTTTAAACGGTGTCGGTTATGTGCCCAACACCCGAAAAATTCAGTTTTATAAAAATTTCAACAAAAAAACACCCCTTTTTTGCCCTGATCGGCGCGAAGGTTATCAAAAAAGGGTGTGCTTCGCCATTCAGATTTTAAAATTTTAAAAATTTTAAATCCGTCTTTAAAACTATGTACCTTTGCCCTCTCTTTGGAGACGAATCAATCCAAAGTTAATGCAAAAGATTTTGAAGTGCACATCGGCGGTGTTCCCGGAGCGCGTCTCATTTTCCCAAAATGTCAACGCGCGGAGGGAATACCCCAGGTGTGCTGCCAATATATTGCTCATCTGCCGTCGGAGGTCTCACGGCAGATATCCAAATGTCACTGTGTGTGTTTTGCCCATCACCATGATTGTAGCTTTAATTCTTCGTTGCCTTTTATCAACCGCTCTGATGATGGTCTTTTTAAGAAACGGTGAATCAAACTGCAGCATCGGTATCGGCTTTCCACCGTTTGCCATAAAGCTGATGAATTTTGCATCTTCCTCGCTCATGGGTGTCGGCTCTCCTTTGCCAATCCAACCTCTTATGTATGCCGCACTCTTCACTTTATAATATATTTCCGGTGTCAGATTGCACTCGGCAAAGACATATCCGGGAATAAGCATTTTCTCTTTTGGGTGCCATGCTCCGCCTCTGCGTTCACAGATTGTCACCTGCGGAAGATATGTTCTGATACCTTCGATTTTGCATAGCTGACTCAGAGCCTTGAGCTCTTCGCCGCTGCCCGAAGTTAGTGCATACATGCGAATCATTCTTTCAGCTCCCTTTGCTTTTTGTTGATGAATTTGCTCACCTGCTCATACAGCCTCGGGTTCTCTGAGCGCATTGTTTCAAATATCATGTCTCTCACATATTCAAATCCGCGGTCGAGGCTCGTCTGAGTTTCCACATCAATTTTCGACTTATATGCTGCAGCTCTGGTTAAAGCCGTTGCCTGCTGCATCAGCTTGATGG
>JAFVSB010000159.1 GCA_017503945.1 Clostridia bacterium | reverse complement strand
GGTCTCATTGAACTTATCAATCCCGAAATCATTGCCCAGTCAGGCGTGCAGGATGGCGCCGAAGGCTGCCTTAGTGTGCCTGGCAAATATGGTAATGTAAAGCGCCCCAAAAAAGTTACAGTTAGAGCCACCGACCGCAATGGCAATGAATTTGAAGTTACAGGCGAAGATTTGCTCGCCCGTGCTTTTTGTCATGAGATTGATCATCTCGATGGTATAGTTTTTGTTGACAAAGTTTCAAAGTATATTGAGGTAGAAGATTGATGAAAATTCTTTTTATGGGCACACCTGATTTTGCGGTAGAGTCGTTGAAAGCTTTGGCAAATGCAGGTCACGAAATCACAGGCGTGGTTACCATCCCTGACAAACCGCGCGGCAGAGGGCACAAGTTGGCACACACACCGGTGTATGAGGCGGCTCTTTCTATGGGCTATACAATATACACTCCATCAACTCTAAAGCAAGATGAGTTTGAAAGCGTTTTAACAGCCACTTCTCCTGATGCAATAGTAGTTGTTGCATATGGCAAAATTCTTCCTGAGTATGTTTTAAATTATCCAAAATTCGGCTGCATCAATGTGCACGCTTCGCTATTGCCAAAATATCGCGGTGCCGCTCCCATGCAAAGGTGTATAATTGATGGCGAAAAAACCACCGGTGTTACCACAATGTATATGGCAAAGGGGCTTGACACAGGTGACATGCTTTTGAAAAAAGAAGTTGAAATCAAAAGTGATGATAATTTTGAGACAATTCATGATAAGCTTGCAAGCTGCGGAGCTGAATTGATTGTTGAAACCATGCGCAGGCTTGAAAATGGCACCTGTAAAGCTGAAAAACAAGACGATTCTCTTGCTTGCTATGCCCACATGATAACCAAAGAAACCTGCCTTATAAATTGGCAAGAAGATGCCAGCCGAATACACAATCTTGTGAGAGGGTTATACCCTGTGCCAAAAGCGTATACTTGCTATGAAGGTAAGCAAATGAAAATTCTTGTTACTAATGTTGCACCTCACACCACCACAGCTTTACCCGGCACTATTGTGAGAGTAGACAAAGATAGTTTTTGTGTGGCATGTGGTAGCGGAAGTGTGCTCGAAATTATGTCAATACAGCCCGAGGGCAAGAGAATGATGGCTGTGTCTGAATATCTTAAAGGTAATTCGCTTGCACTATCCACAATATTAGGAGGTTAAGATATATCATGGGAATGTATTATTATGGAATTGACTACACATACATTATTTTTGTATTGCCTGCCATAATCATTTCACTAATAGCTCAGTTTAAAGTTACTTCTACATTTTCAAAATATAGCAAAATATTAAGTTTCAGGCAAATCACAGGTGCCGATGTGGCACGAAGAATTCTCGATAAAAACGCCCTGTCTTCAGTGGCACTGGAGCATGTAAGAGGCAATCTTACCGACCATTATGACCCGCGCTCAAAAGTACTGCGTTTGTCCGACTCTGTTTTTTCATCAAAATCGATAGCAGCACTGGGCGTTGCAGCTCATGAATGTGGTCATGCAATTCAGCATTCAAAGGGTTATATTCCTTTAAAGCTGCGCCATGCTATATATCCTGCAGTGAGATTTTCTTCTGCTGCAGCAATGCCGCTTATTCTCATTGGTTTGATTGTTAACACACCGTTTCTTTTAACCTTTGGAATTACTCTCTTTTCTGCAGTAGTTCTTTTTCAGTTAATCACGCTGCCTGTAGAATTCAACGCAAGCAAGCGGGCGCTTAGCATCCTCAGAGAATCACGATATCTGGAAGATGACGAGCTCAAAGCTGCCAAAAAAGTTCTCACAGCTGCTGCTCTCACATATGTGGCATCTGCTCTTACCTCGATGATGCAGCTGCTCAGATTTATAGTATTAGCCAACAACAGGAGAAGATAATGTCACCAAACCCACGAAAAAAAGCAGTTAATATGCTTTTGGATATTGAAAAAAAATCTTCCTATGTCAATATAGAAATGAACAAATTAAGAGCACTTGATGATTTTTCACCAATAGACATTCGTTTTATTGGTGAAATTGTCAACGGTGTGATTAAGAGAAAAATAACCCTCGACTATATCATTGCAAAACATTCCAATGTCAAACTCAACAAAATTTCACCTTTCATATTGGCTGTTTTGCGCTCGGCAATATATCAGATCCTCTTCATGGACAAAGTGCCTGATTCTGCAGCTGTAAATGAGAGCGTTAAGATTGTGAAAAAATCTTCGGTAAACAGGCTTTCATCTTATGTGAATGCTGTTTTAAGAGCAGTGAGCCAAGATGATATCAGCTCTATTGACCAAACAAACATTCAAGGTCTTAGTATTTATCATTCATTCCCCGAGTGGATAGTTGAGCGTTGGGTCAATAGATTTGGCTTTGAATTTGCACAAAATTTGCTTTTTTCTCTCAATCAAAAGGCCCCGCTTTGCATCAGAAGAAATGTGAACATGCCCCAAGAAGATCTTTCCCATTTGCTCAATGAGTATAATATTGAGTCGAGCCCAGTTGTTATATCCCAATTGCCCGATTTTGATTATTGCATGCAAATAAATGTATCCAAAACCATGTTTACTGACACTGCGGCGTTTAAAAATGGTGACTTTTATATTCAGGATGCTGCAGCTGCACTCGCTGCATATCTTTTGGAGCCGCAAGCAGGTGACAAAGTAATTGATATGTGTGCTGCACCGGGAGGGAAGAGTCTCTTTGCAGCTGAGCTTATGGCAAATAGCGGGTCGGTTGTTTCATTTGATATTTATGAACATAAGCTTGACTTGATTTCAGAAAATTGCGCCCGTCATAACATTTCCATTGTGTCCCCTGTGCTTCAGGATTCGAGTGTGTTTAATCCTGAATACGAAAACTCTGCAGACAAAATAATATGCGATGTTCCTTGCTCGGGTTTTGGAATAATCAGAAAAAAGCCGGATATCAGATACGCAAGAACTGAGAGTGATATTGCTGAGCTTGCAAAGCTAAGCTACAGTATTTTGGAAAATGCTGCCCGATATCTTAAATCAGGCGGAACTATGGTTTTTTCCACTTGCACGATTGAACAGACTGAAAACGAAGATGTCATACACAAATTTTTAGATAAACATAAAGATTTTTCCCTCTATCCTTTTACCAAGAGTGGTATAGCTTATAAAACCTTTTATCCTCACATTGATGACACAGACGGTTTTTTTGTATGCAGGCTAAAAAAGAACGGAGATAACCCATGATAAATTTGCGTGATTTAACATATGAAGAGCTTGAAGGTGTTATATTAGGCCTCGGTGAAAAAAAGTTCAGAGCCAAGCAGGTGTATGAATGGTTAATGAAGGGTGTTAATTCTTATGATGAAATGCTCAATGTTCCTTCACTTCTCAAGTCAAAACTTTCTGAAAACTATTTCATTCATGGTCTTGAAATCGCCAAAAAATTAGTTTCTGCTATTGACAATACAAAAAAATATCTTTTTAAACTGCACGATGGTAATATGGTAGAATCTGTGGTAATGTACTACAAACACGGCATCACGGTTTGCATTTCTTCGCAGGTTGGCTGTGCTATGGGGTGCAAATTCTGCGCATCCACCATCGGCGGTCTTGTAAGAAGCCTTACTTCGGGCGAAATCTTAGAGCAAGTCATATATGCTCAAAAAGATATTGGCGAGCGCATTTCAAATATTGTTATGATGGGAATTGGTGAACCGCTTGCAAATTATCATAATGTGATAAAGTTTTTAAAAAATGTTAACGATGAGCGAGGCCTGAATATCGGCTACAGGCACATCTCTCTCTCTACTTGCGGCATAGTTCCCAATATACTCGAGCTTGCTAAAGAAAAGCTTCCCATCACATTGTCCATATCGCTGCATTCGCCTGTAGATTCTGCCCGTAGCTCCATTATGCCGATTAACGAAAAGTATAATATTTCTGAGCTTATTGATGCTTGCAAACGCTATCAGCAACAGTGCGGCAGAAGAATCAGCTTTGAATATGCCATAATTAAAGATGTAAATGATTCAACCGAGGATGCCAAAAAGCTCGCCGCCCTTCTCAGGGGCATTATGTGCCATGTGAATATTATTCCGGTAAATAATGTAGAAGAAAATTCGTATCAAAAGCCGGATACCGCAAAAATCAAAAGCTTTTGCGATTATCTTGAATCAAAAGGAATCACGGCAACTGTAAGGCGTGAGCTTGGCAGTGACATTAATGCGTCATGCGGTCAACTCAGAAAAAATAATATGTAAGGAAGTGACATCATGAATTGCTTTGGAATGAGCGATGTTGGCAAAATCAGAAAAAATAACGAAGATTCATTCTATATTCAGGTATACGACCAAGAACATGCCATTGGTGTTGTTGCTGACGGCATGGGTGGGCACAAAGGCGGAAAAAAAGCAAGCTCAATTGCCGTGAAGGTAATATCAGAATATGTAGAAGCACTTTTGCCTGAGATGCTTTCATTCACAGAGCGCAAGCTCAAACAAGCTTTGATCAAAGCGGTGAAATCAGCCAACAAAGCAATATATGACGATGCTGCAGCATCAACTGAGCTTTCAGGCATGGGCACCACTGCCGTTGTGTGCTACATATCAGGAGGCAAGCTCTATGTGCTCAATGTTGGTGATAGTCGATTGTACATCATTAACGATAAAATCACTCAGGTCACCAAAGACCATT
>JAFVSB010000013.1 GCA_017503945.1 Clostridia bacterium | reverse complement strand
TCAGGTCACCAAAGACCATTCATTTGTTGGTGAGCTTGTTGAATTAGGTGTTATTTCACAGCAGCAGGCCCAGCACCACCCGCAAAAAAATATCATAACCCGTGCCTTGGGAACCGATCCGGAAATTGATGTTGATATATACACTGAAAAACTAAATGATGGCGATACAATTCTTTTGTGTACAGACGGCTTGACCAATATGTTGTCTGACAAGAAAATAATTGAACTTGTTAATTCCAACTCTGACATTTCTGTTGTTACAAAGACACTCATTGACGAAGCAAAGAAATCTGGCGGAAATGATAATATTACCGCTGTAGTAATAAAAACTTCAGATGGGGGTGAAGAAGTCAAATGATAAAAACAATTTTAGGCGGCAGATATGAAATCCTCGAAGAAATCGGCAAAGGCGGAATGGCCTATGTATATAAAGCAAGATGTATACTGCTCAATCGTATTGTTGCGGTGAAAGTTTTGCGTGATGACCTTGAAGGTGGCGATGAGTTTCTTAAGCGCTTCAATACCGAGGCTCAGGCTGCTGCAAGCCTTACTCATCAAAATATTGTGTCCATTTTTGATGTTGGGGAAGATAATGGCAAACACTATATTGTCATGGAATATGTCGACGGAATCACTCTCAAAGAATATATTTTAAAAAAGGGAAAGCTTGATTATCAAGAAGCACTTGATATTACATATCAGATTGCCGATGCGCTTCAGGCTGCTCATGAGAAAAACATTGTCCACAGAGATATCAAGCCGCACAATATCCTTATCACCGATGACAAAAATATCAAAGTGGCCGATTTTGGCATAGCTCGTTCGGGAACGGGGCAAACCTTATCAACCGACAATAATATTCTTGGCTCAGTTCATTATATTTCTCCCGAACAAGCCAAAGGTGAGTTTGTTGACAATCGTTCTGACCTATATTCTCTCGGTATTGCTCTTTATGAAATGATTAGCGGCAAAGTCCCGTTTGATGCCGATTCTCCGGTTACTGTGGCAATGATGCAAATTAAAGATACTGCAGTGCCTCTTGCGGATGACGATGGTAGCCTTCCCATTGGCGTGCAACAAATAGTTTTTAAAGCCATCGCAAAAGAACCTAAACACAGGTATCAAAATGCTCTCGAATTAAAAAATGATATCATAAACCTTATCGAAAATTCGCACTATATGATTCCTGACGGCAAAAAATATTATGGTTTATCTGCCCAAAAAGATGATGCGTTTCGTAAGGAGCGTAATTCACACACCAAACTTTCTCCAATCAAAAAATCTCTGATAATTTTTGTTGGAGCATTAACAGCACTGATTGTAGTAGGAGTTGGCTGCGCGATTGCCAATGTCAATATTCTTTCGGCAATATCTTCTGTTTTTACTTCAACCGAGCATATTGTACCTGATTTGGCAGGAAAAACATATGAAGAAGCCCAAGACATATGTGAAGAACTTGGATTTTCTGTTGTCATTCAAAAAGAAATCTTTGATTCTTCTCAAAATCCCGGCACAGTTGTTTATCAGGAGCCATATGCCAACGAAGAAGCCGATAAGGGAATAACTATCAGGTTAACAATGAACAAAGCGTCTAAAACTACTTTGGGTGATTATGCAGGGGAACCTTATAAAAATGTTCAACAAGAACTCGAAGATGCAGGCTATTTTGTAGACATCATTTTTGAAGAAAGTAAGAAAGAGGAAGATGTTGTTTTGAGACAATCTCCTGCTGCTGGTACTAAACCCAAGAGAAGTTCCACAATCACTCTTTATGTTAGTGCTGGTATTGCAGAGGGTGACAGCTACAAAACTGTTCCGAATCTGATAGGAAAAACATATTCAAAATGTGTATCAATGCTTTCTGCAGCGGAACTTTCTCTCGGGGCAATAACTGGTGTAGATTCTATTCATGATGATGATGTGGTTGTGCACCAGGCAATACCTGCAGGAAGCCTGGTAAAAAAAGATGCAGCAGTTGCAATAAAATTGGAGTGCACACACCCCTCGGATGATACACAACCCGATTCACAAACAGATAAGCTCAACAATTCTGATGACACCCAAAACGACATTCAGGACGGTGAATCTCACGACAATGAAAATTAAAGAGGGCAAAATTTTAAAGGGCATAGGCGGATTTTACTATGTAGACACTTCAGATGGTGTTTTTGAATGCAGAGCTCGAGGCAAATTCAGAAAAGATTCTATCATTCCGTATGTTGGTGATAATGTCAGAATCACTGTAGATGCTGATGGCAGCGGATATGTGACAGAAATTTTTGACAGGAAAAATGCATTTGTCAGACCGCCAATTGCCAATGTTGATAAACTACTGATTGTGTCTGCTTCTGCCAATCCGTCGCCAGACACTCTCTTTATTGACAAAATGCTTGTGACCGCACAAGCAGGGGGAGTCACTCCTGCACTTTGCTTTAACAAAGCAGATTTAAATGATTCGGTCTTGGAACTTGCCGATTTATATAGTGCAGCCGGATACAAAGTTTTTGTAACAAGCGCCATAGATAATTATGGAATAGATAACATCATAAATTTTATGGGAAACTCTATCACAGCACTATGTGGTTTTTCTGGAGTAGGAAAGTCGAGCATTTTAAATCTGATAACCAACTCTACTAATTTTCAGGTTGGTGAAATCAGCTTGAAACTGAGTAGGGGAAAGCACACCACTCGTCATGTCGAGCTTGTTAAAATGGCGCATGGAACCTATCTGGCTGATACTCCCGGCTTTAGCATGATTTCAATCCCGAATGAAATCGACCCTTCGCACTTGATAGATTATTTCCCTGATTTAAGTAAATATGCTAATTGCAAATTTGGAGATTGCTCTCACACCAGCGCAAAGCATTGTGGTGTTTACGAAGCGGTTAGTCGGGGCATGGTATCGCATCAGCGTTACGAAAATTACAAAACCCTTTATAATTCACTAAAAGACAACAAGGAGTGGATAAAATGATTATTTTAGCACCGTCAATTTTGTCAGCAGATTTTGCCAATCTTGAGCGCGACATTAAAGCTGTAACTGATGCAGGTGCCCAATACATTCATGTTGATGTAATGGATGGACATTTTGTTCCAAATATAACCATGGGGCCGTGTGTGGTATCTTCTATAAGAAAAATCACCGACAAAATTCTCGATGTACATCTCATGATTGAAAACCCCAATCAATATGCTGAAGCCTTTTTGAAGGCCGGCGCAGACATAATTACAGTACATCATGAATCTAATCTTATGTTTGATGATATTGTAGATTTGGTAAAAAGATATGACCGCAAGCTCTGTGTGTCTGTAAATCCCGAAACTGATGTAACTCAGCTTGACCGATACGCTGACTATGCAGATATGTTTCTGATAATGAGTGTGCATCCTGGCTTTGGCGGGCAGTCATTTATAGAAAGCAGCATTGATAAAATCAAATATTTGCGCAAAAAATACCCTCACATGAACATTGAAATCGACGGTGGCATAAAGCTTGACAATTTGTCTAAAGTAGTTGATGCAGGAGCTAATGTCATTGTGGCGGGTTCGGCAATTTTTGACACACCCGATCCAAAATTGACAGTGTCGAAATTTTTGGAAGGTGCTTTGTGATGCATGCTGTAGTCGTAGCAAATGGACAAATAACTGATTATGATTATTTTAAAGACATCGTCAATAGTACAGATTACCTCATATGTGCCGATGGTGCCATTGCACACTGCATAGCACTAGACAGATTGCCCGATTTGTGGATTGGTGATTTCGATTCTTGCAATCTGGCCAAGCTTCTTTGTGAATATCCTCAGCTAAATAGCGTGAAAAAAATAACTCTTAGCACTCACAAAGATCTCACCGACACTCATGCGGCTTGTGACATTGCCATAGATATGGGATGTAACAACATAACCATAATCGGTGCAATAGGAACCAGGATAGACCATAGCATCAGCAACATACATTTGCTTGAATATCTGCACACAAAAGGCATTAGTGCTTGTATTGAAAATGAACACAATACCATAACAGTGTTTGATAGTGAATTGAAACTTACAAAAACGAGAAAATATATCTCGCTTATCCCCTTGGATTCAGAAGTTGTTGTAAAAAAGACTTCCGGGCTATTGTATCAGCTCGAAGACTTCAAGCTTTTAAGGAAGATTTCGCTTGGGGTCAGCAATGAAATAATAGGGGATGGTGCGGTAATAACACTCGAAAAAG
>JAFVSB010000158.1 GCA_017503945.1 Clostridia bacterium | reverse complement strand
GATCTCGTTGTAGTCGTCAATGAAATAGGTACCTTCAGGGTCATCGACATTTTCAGGGTTGAGCTTATACCCGGTCATATCATCCTTAATCAGGTATTTGTTCGCTGTCACACCCTCTTTGATTTCCCGGTATTCCACTTTCTTGGTACCAGCTACAATCTCATCAAAGAAGACCTGCTTGATTGGGAGATACAGAGTGTTTTGTCTGTTAGGCTTCTCCATCTGCCGGCACCTCCTTGGCTGCCATGATGTCGAGTGGGAATGTCTTGCCACAGTGCGGACACTCTACCTGCGCTCTGGTGCTGCCTTCTGCGAGCAGTTCAGCTACCGGCACATTTAGGGCGTTGGCTATGTCGTTGAGTTTTGAAAGTGTGGGGTTGCCTCTCAATATCTGAGATAAAGAAGAAGCAGGTACACCCATTTTCAAGGCGACATCAGCAAGAGACATGCCCCTGACCCTGCAAATCTGTTTTACTGTCTCTAAAATGTTCATAAATCTAAATTATTATAAAAGTTGTGCAAATATACGCACTTTATTTATAAATGCAAATTTTTCTATAAAATTAAGATTTGTATAAATTATTTTTGAAAAATACTTGCATGTTAATTTATTTATATCTACATTTGCAGAAACAAAATGAAGATATATATAAATAATAATAAAGTACAGCATTATGAAACTCATTACAAAAGAAATCGCTAACAGATTAGCAAAGTACCCTATCTATTCACAAGATGGCAAAAAGAAAGAAGCTACAATCATCTGCAAGTTCTTTCTTGCAAATTACACATGGTATGTGCTTGAAGCTAACAAGATAGGCACAAACGACTATGAATTTTTTGGGGTGATAGACAATGCAGGTGAAAAAGAATATGGCTATTTCACCCTTTCACAGCTTGAAAGCCTTAGAGTTTGGGGCTGTCTCAAAGTTGAAAGAGACATGTATTTCAAGCCTCAGACAATAGCGAATTGCAGAGAGTTTAACAACTAAACAAAACAAAGATATGGCTACATTTTTTGACGAGGTTAAGGCGATAGTTCTTGACAGAGGTACAAAGGCAAGCAAGATTCACAGGCTTTGCAACGAATTGAAATGTACAGTCTATGAAGCTAACACTTTCTACAATCAGGTTAGAGGTGTGCAGCTCATGTCACAGGGGGGGGCAGCCTTAACATCTGCAACCCCAAGAGGGGCAAGGCGTTTTACTATAGGCGTTGAAATCGAATGTTTCAACATCGACAGAGAGGCGGTCAGGGCAGCGATTGAAAGAAGAGGTCTTCAGGCTCATATATCAGGCTACAATCATCACGACAGCAAGACATCTTACAAACTCGGTTCAGACAGCTCGATTACAGGCTCGAACAGCTGTGAGGTAGTTTCGCCAATCTTGCGAAACCTTGACAGCCTGAAGACTGTTTGCGAGGTTATAAATGAAGCAGGGGCACAGGTTAACAGGTCTTGCGGTCTTCATGTTCATTTCGGGGCTTCAAAGTTCACTGTAAAGCAGTATCAGCGCATTATCATGAACTATGCAGCTATAGAGCCAATAATCGACAGCTTC
>JAFVSB010000157.1 GCA_017503945.1 Clostridia bacterium | reverse complement strand
GGTGGTTTTGAATTAAAAAAGGTACTTTTAGATTACCTTAGCGAATTAGAATATGAATATACTGATTTTGGCACCTTTGACACAAACTCGGTTGATTATCCCGATATTGCCGCTAAAGTGTGCAATGCAGTGTCTGGCGGTGATTGCTCTTTGGGCATATTGGTTTGCGGCACAGGCATTGGTATGAATATGTGTGCCAACAAGCACAGGGGTATACGCGCAGCACAGTGCAGCGATACTTTCAGTGCAAAAATGACAAGACAACACAACAATGCAAATGTGCTCACACTCGGTGGCAGAGTTGTTGGCCCCGAGCTTGCCAAAGAAATTGTGCGTGAATTTTTGACCAACGAATTTGCAAGCGGTCGCCACGCAGCCAGAGTTGAAAAAATGATGAAACTTGAAAACTGAGAGGTAAACTTATATGGTTGAAGCTATTGAAGCATATCTGGCAGGGCTCAATCACGAACTTGCCGTGTTTTTGATATCGATGCTGCCAATTGTTGAACTCAGAGGCGCCATACCTTTTGGCGTGGCTTTGGGTGTTGATTGGCGATTAGTATATTTTCTCAGCGTGATTGGCAATATTATCCCTGCGCCATTTATAATTCTATTCTTCAGACCTATAATTGAATATTTGGAAAACACAAAGCTTTTTGGCACTCTTGCCTCAAAGATTAAAAACAGGGCAAATTCCAAAATCAAAAGCGTCAATAAATATAAAATGCTTGGTTTGTTTTTGTTTGTGGCAATTCCACTGCCGGGCACAGGCGCGTGGACGGGTGCCGCAGCTGCAGCACTTATGAAAATGCGTCTGAAACATTCGTTGCCTGCTATTGTTGCAGGTGTTCTTACAGCTGGCATACTTATGATGGGTATTTCATTTGGTTTTGGCGAACTTATATCACACTTTTTTTGATAACGGAGGAAAAAGATTATGAGCAGAAAATTATTCACTTCCGAATCTGTAACGGAAGGTCATCCCGATAAAATATGCGATCAGATTTCTGATGCGATTCTTGATGCAATCATTTCGCGTGATCCTGCGGCAAGAGTTGCATGTGAGACCACCGTCACCACGGGTATGATAATGATTATGGGTGAAATCACTACTGATTGCTATGTAGACATTCCAAAGGTTGCAAGGCAAACTGTTGAACGAATCGGGTACGACAGAGCCAAATTTGGTTTTGATTGCCACACCTGCTCAGTGCTCACCAGCATCGATGAGCAGTCAGGTGATATTGCATTGGGTGTTGACAAATCCTTTGAGGCAAAACTCGAGCAGCTTGATGTAGAGGATAATGGAGCCGGAGATCAGGGTATGATGTTTGGCTATGCATGCGATGAAACCCCTGAGCTTATGCCTATGCCCATTTCCCTTGCACACAAACTCAGCATGAAGCTCACCGAAGTTAGAAAAACAGGCGTCTTGGATTATCTCAGACCCGATGGCAAAACTCAGGTTACTGTTGAATATGATGGTGATGTACCTGTCAGAGTGGATGCAGTTGTTGTTTCCACCCAACATGGTCCCGAAGTATCTCATGAACAAATCGAAAAGGACATCATCACAGAAGTTATATTGCCTGTTATTCCTGCCAATCTCTTAGATGACAATACCAAGTACTATATTAATCCCACAGGCCGATTTGTGATTGGCGGCCCTCAGGGTGATAGCGGACTCACAGGCAGAAAAATCATTGTAGACACTTATGGTGGCTATGCAAGACATGGCGGCGGTGCATTTTCGGGTAAAGACCCCACCAAGGTTGACCGAAGTGCAGCCTATGCCGCAAGATATGTTGCCAAAAACATTGTAAAAGCAGGCCTTGCCAAAAAGTGTGAGGTTCAGATTGCATATGCTATAGGCGTTAGCAAGCCTGTGTCAGTTTGCGTCAACACCTTTGGCACAGGTGCCATTTGTGAAGAAAAACTCGAAGCCTTAGTGAACGAAGTTTTTGATTTGCGCCCTGCTGCTATAATTAAATCTCTTGACTTGAGAAGACCAATTTATGAAAAAACGGCTTCGTATGGCCATTTTGGCAGAGAAGATGCTGATTTCACATGGGAGATTTGCGATAAAGCTGATATTCTTGCCCAAAAAGCTTCGCAATTATAATTTGATATTGTAACTTTGAATAAGCCTCTTCGCATATTATAATGCGAAGAGGTGTTTACTATGATAACAGTATTAATAAAATCATTCCTCACTTTTTTTGCAATATATGGTCTTGTGCAGCTTATTAAAGATATTATTGATTTTTTCGCTTTATCATCTGACCACGCAAATGAAACAGTTATAGTCATCAAGGTGAAAAACAGCGAAGAAACTCTTGAAGGCGTGGTCCGCTCGGTAATATGGAAATGTCTGAAATCTTCTTTCTGGGGCAAAATTCCTGATATTCTGATTGTGGACCTTGGCTCTGATGATTCCACTGCCCAGATTGCCCAAAAATTGTGTGAGGATTATTCTTTTATTTACTATACAACCGAAGATTTATATAACAAGGCGAAAGGTTATGACGATGAGATATAACAGATATTCTGATTTTCTCAAAAATAAATATGGTGAGAAGGTATACAAAATTCCTGTAAACTTAAATCTCACATGTCCAAACCGTGATGGCAACTTGGGCTGTGGCGGTTGCATATTTTGCGGTGAGGAAGGTGCTGCTTTTCAAAATCTGCCCTCATCAATGGATATATCAGCGCAAATCAAAGCAAATACAGAATTTATGACACAAAGATACAAAGCCGGCAAATTTATAATATATTTTCAAAATTTTACCAACACATATATGCCGCTTGAAGAGTTTGAATGTATGGTCAACCAGTCTGTGGCAGACAATGTCTGTGCACTAAACATATCCACCCGACCTGATTGCATCAAAGAATCTTATCTGCATTTTCTTAAAAATTTTTCTGACAAAACGGGCTATGATATCTGCATAGAGTTGGGTCTTCAGAGCGTAAATTATAAAACCTTGTCACTTTTAAATCGCGGCCACACTTTGGCAGAATTTATCGACAGTGTTTTAACTATCAAAAAATATGGCTTCGATATATGCGCGCATGTGATACTGAATTTGCCATGGGATGATATGACTGATGTTATTGAGTGTGCAAAAATTCTGTCTGCCATGAGAGTTAATCAGGTGAAATTGCACAGCCTGTATATCCCCAAAAACACACCCATTGCCAAAATGTACGAGCAAGGTGATATTGTGATGGGTACGATGTATGATTATGTTGACAGGGTAATTGCTTTTTTGGAGCATTTGTCGCCGGATATAGTTGTTCAGAGGCTTGTGAGCAGAGTCAAAATTGACCACACTTTGTTTTGTAATTATGGTACAAGTTGGTGGAAAATCAAAGATAATATCGACTCCGAAATGGAGCTCAGAGATATACATCAGGGCGACAGATGTGATTATCTTGGCGGTAAAGCGCTCAGAGCGTTTGAAAAATAAAATTTTCCGTCATAAAATTTGAAAAAAACTTGTATTTTTATATATGATTTGGTATAATAAACTGTAATATTTTTTTATTAGGAGATAGATTCGTATGATAAAAAGTATGACAGGCTTTGGCAGAGCCGAAAAGGTTTTTGATGCCTACAAAATCACCATTGAAATGAAATCTGTCAACAACAGATATCTTGATATCAACACCAAAGTATATAAGCAGTATTCCTTTCTTGAGGAAGTTATCCGCGATGCGGTTTCGGCTTGTGTAAACAGAGGTAAGGTTGATGTTTTTGTTCAGATTGAATCTGTAGGTGATGAGGAAATAGAAGTTACCCTCAATGAAGGGGTAGTTATTGGCTATCGCAATGCACTGCGTCGTTTAGCTGATGTTGCCGAAGTGGCTGATGATGTCAGTGTATCTTCGTTTATCCGTTTGCCCGATGTGTTCACAATTGAGAAAAAGGAAAATGACAAAGATGCCATAGCAGCTGATGCATATGCAGTTGCAAAAGAAGCTGCAGCAGACCTTGTCAACAACCGAAGCCGCGAAGGCGAAAGGCTCAAAGCCTTTTTTGACAGCTGCATAGTTTCAATCAAAGAAATTCTTGAAATAATCAAAGAGCGTTCTCCTCTCACGGTTGATGAATACAAGCAAAAGATGAAAGAGCGCATTGAAGAGCTCATGTCAGGCATCGAAGTCGACGAGGCAAGATTGCTCACAGAGGTTGGCATATTTGCAGACAAAGTCAATATCACTGAAGAAATCATTCGATTTGAAAGCCACCTCAAGGAATATTCTCATTTGCTCTCCAGTGATATTGCTGTGGGACGCAAGCTTGATTTCATCATTCAGGAACTCAACCGTGAAGCAAACACTATGGGTTCAAAATGCAATGACTACATAATCAGTAAATCTGTTGTTGATCTTAAATCAGAAATAGAAAAACTGAGAGAACAGGTGCAAAATATCGAATAATTAAAGAGGTAACAACATGAAATTAATTAATATCGGTTTTGGTAATATTGTATCTGCCAACAGAATGGTTGCTGTAATTAGCCCTGAGTCGGCTCCTGTAAAGAGGATTATTTCCGAGGCAAGAGAAAAAGGGATGCTCATTGATGCAACATATGGCAGGCGGACAAGGTCGGTTATTGTGTGTG
>JAFVSB010000156.1 GCA_017503945.1 Clostridia bacterium | reverse complement strand
ATTTCAATGGTTATCGATGCACTCACCGATAGCGAGCATGGCGTAATTGCCGATATGAAAGATATTGATGCTGTTGGTCACCGTGTGGTACACGGCGGTGAGATTTTTGCTTGCTCAGTAGTTATTGATGAAAAAGTTAAAGAAGCGCTTCACATCTGCTCTGATCTTGCACCGCTTCACAATCCTGCCAACATCATTGGCATTGAAGCTTGCGAAAAAGCTATGCCCGGCGTGCCTCAGGTGGGCGTGTTTGACACAGCTTTCCATCAGACAATGCCTCAAAAGGCATATATGTATGCTTTGCCTTATGAACTCTACACTAAGCACAAAATCAGAAGATATGGTTTCCATGGCACAAGCCATCGTTTTGTTTCCGAAAGAGCTGCTGCTATGCTTGGCAAACCTCTCGAAGAGCTCAAAATAATCACTTGCCACCTTGGCAATGGTTCATCAATTGCTGCAGTAGATTGCGGCAAATCGGTTGACACTTCCATGGGCTTCACACCCCTTGCAGGCGTTCCCATGGGCACTCGTTCAGGTGACATTGATCCTGCTATCGTTACTTTCCTTATGGAAAAAGAAAACCTTTCTGCCAAAGAAGTTAACGACCTTCTCAACAAGCAGTCAGGCGTATTTGGCATAAGCGAGCTCAGCTCCGACTTCCGTGATCTCGAAGGCACAATGGACACCAACCCCAAGTCAGCTCTTGCACTTGAAATGTTTGCCTATGGCGTAACAAAATACATTGGCGCATATGCTGCTGCAATGGGTGGTGTTGATGCAATTGTGTTTACTGCAGGTGTAGGTGAAAACACCGCACTCACCAGAGGCCACATCACCGAAAAGCTTGGCTTTATGGGCATCAAGATTGACCCCGAGCTCAACAAAATCAGAAGTGAAGAGAAAGATATCTCTGCTGCCGATGCAACAGTCAGAACACTTGTTATTCCCACAAACGAAGAGCTGATGATTGCCAAAGACACTGCAGCACTTGTAAAATAAATTTCACCACACGGGCGGATTTATATCCGCCCATTTGTTATTTGTATGCAAAAAAGCGTATTCACCATTTGATGAATACGCTTTTGGTTTATGCAGCACATTTACTACATGCCGAAAGTCCATCACTTATTGCCTCGGGCAGTGTAGTCTCGTAGCTGTTTTTCCCGCCACACTCAATTTGAAAATGATACCTTTTCCCGGTGGGGGTACGGTATACTTTTTCTTTTGATTGCTCGCTATCGGCAGAATATTGGGGTGAAACAATATTTAACCTGCTGCTTCCTGTAGCATAGTCAATTTCTACATTTGGCTGCACATTGTAGCAATATACGCAAAAACATATTCCCTTGCCATTGTCTTCAACCGAATACGCTTCAAGCAGCACGCCGTCTGCCACGAGATTGTTGGCGCTAAAAACCGGTGTGGCTCTGTACATCACATGATTTCCGGTTTTTTCAATGTATTGTGCCACCTCGTTTTCAAAAGGTAACATACCGTCTACATTGAGATATCTGGTTCCTGTTATGAGATTTTGTTCGTTTGCATTTTCGGCAGTGAGCTGAAATCCTATCAGATGACATCTGTTGTATAGAAATTTGCCATCCACTGTATCGTATTGCACACTCTGCCAGCCGCTTGGTTTGACTGAGCTTATGCTCTTTCTGTCTTCTGTAGGCATTGTATCTGAACATATCGAAGCCATGCACACATCACATCGTCCGTATTCATCGAGCTTGCTGTAATATTCAAAAGAAGCCGATATTATTTCATAATCGTCAAACATGGGTTTATTTGCGTTTATTTGTACATATGGCTTTCCTGAATATGGGGGCAACATACTTTGGAGTTGGTTATATTCTTCGGCGTCGAACCCGTTTTTAATTAAGGTAATAGTTCTTGAGCTGTTATCCCAAGCTACTGCCAGATTAAACCTTTCAGCCACAAATCGTATGGGTAGCATTGTGCGCCCATTAATGATGGTAGGGGATGCATCAAGCTTATGTGCAGTGCCATTATGATATCCAACATCACTTTGTATGATAAGCCTTATGATGTCATTGTGCATTGTGAGTGTGACCTCTTGCAAAGCAGGATTCCAGCTCACTTTTCCGCCAAAAGCTTCCACGATAGACCTTATTGGCACAATGGTTCGGCTATTTGATATCACGGGGGTTGTACCTCGTCCATAGTCGATTTGCGCGGACACACCATTTATTTTCATATATGGATGATCAATTTGCATGCTCACAATTACATCTGCATCATCGGCAGCTGCAACGAATGCAGAGAAAACACCAAATACCAGTAGGCTGACAATTAATAAAATCTTATTTTTGTTCATTTTAAAAAACTCCGCCTTTCTCCAATGATATGACAATATTATACATACTAATTTCGCCATTTTCAAGAGAGTTTGAATGAATTTTTACTGTAAAGTAGCACAATATATATATGAAAACTTTTGATTTTTTTTGCCAATTAGCTATTTACATTTGAGCTTTAGTGTGATATAATGCAATATGTTGGTGTGGTTTTCATATCAACATAGCCCATAGCAAGGGTCATGGAGTCTCCGACCCGATTCTTTGCTTTGAGGCGTTACCGCATTGCGGTAAATATTTTATATGGAGGTGTTTCCACATGCTTAAGGAAACAAAAGACGCTATTATCAAAGAATACGCTACACATGAAGGTGACACAGGTTCTCCGGAAGTTCAGGTTGCTATCCTTACTTACCGTATTAACCACCTCACCGAGCATCTCAAATCCAACATGAAAGACCATCACTCAAGACGCGGTCTTCTCAAAATGGTTGGTAAGAGAAGAGGTCTTTTGCAGTATCTTGCAAAAATCGATATTGAAAGATATCGTAGCCTCATTGCAAGACTCAACATCAGAAAGTAGTTTGTTCAAAAGCGTGGCAAAGGCGGCTCTGTTGGTCCGTCTTTGCCAGTTTTACTATTAGCAACAGGAAAATTGATTTATTTTTAGCAGTTAAATGTGCCTTTTGTTAGTTTTAAAGGGCATATCTAAGTGCTAAAATCAAAGAAATTTTTCCTGTTGCCATCAAAATAATCAGGAGGAAAAATTATGAATCAGAAATTCACAACTACCATCGCTGGCAGAGAATTTACTGTAGAAACTGGTGAGCTTGCTCAGCTCGCTTCAGGCTCTGCTCTTGTAAGATATGGTGACACTGTAGTTTTAGCAACTGCAACTGCATCACAAAAGCCCAGAGAAGGCATCGACTTTTTCCCTCTCAGCGTTGACTATGAAGAAAAAATGTACTCTGTTGGTAAGATTCCCGGCGGTTTTCTCAGACGCGAAGGTAAGCCTTCCGAAAAAGCAGTTCTCACCAGCCGTGTTATTGACCGTCCAATTCGTCCGCTCTTCCCCAAGGACTACCGCAATGATGTGGGCATCGTTACCACTGTAATGTCAGTAGATATTGACAACTCTCCCGAAGTATGTGCCATGAATGGTGCATCTATTGCCATCTCCATCTCAGAAATGCCTTTCGCAGGTCCTGTAGGTGCAGTTGTGGTAGGTTTGGTTGATGGTGAGTTTGTTATCAATCCCACACTTGAGCAGAGAGAAAAGAGTGAGATGTATGTTACCGTTGCCGGCACCAAGAAGAAGGTTGTTATGATTGAAGCCGGCGCCAACGAAGTGAGCGAAGAAGTAATGTTTGATGCTATTGTTTTTGCTCATCAGGAAATAATCAAAATTTGTGAATTCATCGAAACTATAGTTGAAGCTGTAGGCAAAGAAAAAGCTCCCTACGAAGCTCATGAGCTTGATCATGATCTTTATGACAAAGTGTATAATTTCTCATATGATAAAGTATGTGCAGCAATCGATACCGATGACAAGCGCATCCGTGATGAAAGAATGAAAGTTCTCACCGACGAGCTCATGGAATATCTCGGTGAAGAAGGCGAAGGCAGAGATGCTGAAATTGGTGAAATTTTCTATAAAATCCAAAAGGAAATTGTGAGAAAATGGCTCATCGAAGACCACAAGCGTGTTGACGGCCGTCAGATTGACGAAATCCGTCCCTTAAGCGCAAGCGTAGGTATTCTCCCCAGAACCCATGGCTCCGGTCTTTTCTCCAGAGGTCAGACTCAGGTTCTCACCGTTGCCACTCTTGGTGCAGTTTCCGAATCGCAGACCATCGATGGTATTGATGAAGAAACCTCCAAAAGATATATGCACCACTACAACTTCCCTTCATACTCTGTTGGTGAAACCAAACCCTCCAGAGGCCCCGGCAGAAGAGAAATCGGTCATGGTGCTCTTGCTGAAAAAGCTCTCAAACCCGTTATTCCTTCAACTGATGAATTCCCATATGCAATTCGTCTTGTGTCTGAAGTTCTCAGCTCCAATGGTTCCACATCTCAGGGCAGTGTTTGCGGCAGCACCCTCGCTCTCATGGATGCAGGTGTTCCCATCAAAGCTCCCGTTGCAGGCATCTCATGCGGTCTTATCACTAAGCCCGATTCCGATGAATTCCTCACTATGGTTGATATTCAGGGCGTTGAAGACTTCTATGGTGACATGGACTTTAAGGTTGCCGGTACCAAAAAAGGTATCACAGCTATTCAAATGGACATTAAGGTTGATGGTCTTACCTATGATATAATTAAAGAA
The DNA here is from genome assembly GCA_017503945.1 of Clostridia bacterium. Classification (GTDB taxonomy): domain Bacteria; phylum Bacillota; class Clostridia; order UMGS1810; family UMGS1810; genus RGIG1828. The sequence goes on along the minus strand of JAFVSB010000156.1, from coordinate 53 downwards.
GCTTTCCGCAAAACAAGGGACGCTCGCTACTACATCCTTGATGAAGTAATGCT
>JAFVSB010000155.1 GCA_017503945.1 Clostridia bacterium | reverse complement strand
TTCATTCCTACTTTTAATCCTTCAGGAGCAAGAATGTATGCTTTTTCACCGTCTGCATAACAGATTAATGCAATATTTGCTGTTCTGTTGGGATCGTATTCGATTGTAAGAACATTTGCGTTCATATTGTCTTTGAGTCTCTTGAAATCTATAACTCTGTATTTTCTTCTGTTTCCGCCGCCTCTGTGACGAACTGTGATTCTACCGTATGAGTTTCTGCCGGAGTGCTTTTTGAGGGGTTCCAGCAAAGATTTTTCGGGAGCAACCTTAGAAAGTTCTTCGAAGGTTGATACAGTCATAAATCTGCGAGCGGGAGAAGTAGGATTATATTTTTTTATTGCCATTCCTTTTCACTCTCCTAACTTAAAATTTCATTACGCCATTCCATCGAAAAATTCGATTGTCTTGCTTCCTTCTGTGAGCTTAACGATTGCTTTTTTCCAATCAGCTCTTTTACCGGAAGTGGCGCCCATTCTTTTAACTTTGCCGAGAACTCTTACTGTAGTAACCTTTTCAACTGTAACGCCGAAGATTTCTTCTACAGCTTTTTTGATCTCGATTTTGTTAGCACCGAGGGCTACCTTAAAGGTGTACTTTCTGTCTGCTAACTGATCCATACTTTTTTCGGAAACGATAGGTTTAATAATGATATCGTGGTTTGTCATTATGCGTACACCTCCTCAATCTTGGAAATGGCATCTTTTGCTACAACCATAACATCGTGGTTAAGGATGTCATATACATTGAGGCTACCCATGAATGTGGTGGTTACGCCTTTGATGTTTTTGGCAGACTTAACAACATTGTCATTTTTCTCGTTTGTAACAATGAGAGCCTTGGACTCAACCTTAAGATTTTTGAGCATTTCTGCTATTTTCTTTGTCTTGATTTCTTCAAGAGCGATATTGTCTACTACGATGATTTCATTTTCAGCGCATTTTGCACTAAGAGCAGAAACCATAGCAACTTTTTTGAGCTTCTTGTTTACAGAGTAGCTGTAATCTCTGGGCTTGGGACCGAGAGCAATACCGCCTTTGATCCACTGGGGAGCTCTGATTGAACCCTGACGAGCACGGCCTGTACCTTTCTGTCTCCAGGGTTTGATGCCGCCGCCGCGTACTTCAGAACGGGTTTTGGTGCTCTGTGTGCCCTGTCTCTGGTTTGCCAGATAGTTCACAACAACCTGATGAAGCGCTACTTTGTTTATTTCGTGAGCGAAGATTGCATCGGATACTTCGATATCGCCAACCTTGCTACCTTCCATATTATATAAAGCTAATTTAGGCATTAGTTAGTCCTCCTTTCTTAGAATTCACTTATGCTTTTACTGTATTTCTGATTGTTACGATACCGCCTTTGGGGCCGGGGATGGCACCTTTAACGAGAATAATGTTTTTCTCGGCGTCTACCTTAACAACATCTAAGTTCTGAACTGTAACCTGCTCTACGCCCATGTGACCGGGAAGTCTCTTGTTTTTCATAACTCTGGACGGTGTGGAGCAAGCGCCCATGGAACCAACACCTCTGTGATAACCGGAACCATGTGTCATAGGACCTCTGTGGGTGCCCCATCTTTTTACTGTGCCGGCAAAGCCGTGACCTTTGCTGATGCCTGTTACATCAACCTTTTCGCCTGCTGCAAAAACATCTGCTTTGATTTCATCACCTACATTGTAAGCACTGTCATCCTCGAGTCTGAACTCTTTGAGATGTTTTTTGCCTGCAACTCCTGCTTTTGCAAGATGACCTTTGAGAGGTTTGTTTAAAGAAGAGTCCTTGCAATCTTCAAAACCAACCTGAATAGCATTGTAGCCGTCGTTTTCAACTGTCTTTTTCTGAACAACTGCAACCGGGCCGGCTTCAATAACTGTAACGGGAATTACTGTGCCGTCTTCTGTAAAAAGCTGAGTCATTCCGAGTTTCTTACCTATAATTGCTTTTTGCATTCTTTTTTCCTCCTATATTTGGTTATTGGTTGAAGCTTAAGGTGCTCCAACATGACCTGCTGCCTTAGGATGAGACAGCAACCATGGCAGAATCAATTTCTGCTCATCTTCATCAAACCTGCTTGATTTCAATATCTACACCTGCGGGGAGAGATATTTTAAGAAGCGTGTCGATGGTCTTGGCTGTGGGTTCTAAGATGTCAATGAGTCTTTTGTGAGTTCTCATTTCAAACTGCTCACGGCTGTCTTTGTATTTGTGTACAGCTCTGAGGATTGTAACAATCTCTTTTTTGGTGGGCAGTGGAATAGGACCTGCAACCTTTGCACCTGTTCTTTCGGCAGTCTCAACGATTTTCTTTGCAGACTGATCGATTAACTGGTGATCGTAAGCTTTGAGCTTGATTCTGATTTTCTGACTTTTAGCCATTGATAGTACCTCCTAACATAATTTGATTTTCGGTGCCATATCGGCAGTCATAAAAACAGTTCACACACACCCGTGTGTGTCATACCGCCTCATATTAAAACCCGGCACAAGGATACCGGGGCATAGTACGAGTAGGTATTCACTGTGACCTTGCCGCCCGGATTCTGGACCCGGACATTCTCCACGGAAATTGGCCGCTTTGGGGCAGCCGGTAACCTCCCGCTTCATCGTCTGTCATGCCACACATAGGCTATTTTATTACATTTGGGGCATTTTTTCAAGAGTAATATTTACCTAAAAAAGCCTTACAAGTCATTTTTTGAAAATTTCGTGAAATACCCACAATTGACACAGGCGCGTCAACCGCTTTATATGTGCAAAATGACGGTATTTTTGCACCCAAAAACCGCTCCAAACCCACTTTTGGCAAGGATTAGAGCTGTTTTTTAGCGTGACAAAGTGTTTTTTTGGTAAAAACTATACAACTTGCACAACAAAAGTCTGTAAAATACTCACAAAAAATATATTTTGTGGGTATGCTTTTTGGGCGACACAAGATATAGATTTCACCCCTTTTAAACAGCCTGAATTTGTTGTGAAATATAATAAAAGCTCCCGCATTTGCGAGAGCTTTTGGTTTTATTATTCAGCTGTGAAAGGCAAAAGAGCGATGTGTCTTGCTCTTTTGATAGCAATTGTGAGCTGTCTCTGGTGTTTAGCACAGTTGCCGCTGATTCTTCTGGGAAGAATTTTGGCTCTTTCAGAAACATATCTTCTGAGTTTTGCTATATCCTTATAATCGATTTCCTGAATTTTATCTGCACAGAAAGCACAAACTTTTCTTTTGGGTTTTCTGCGGAAACTCTTTTCTTCAGCCATTTTTGTTACCTCCTTTTAATAATTAGAAGGGCAGGTCATCATCAGCTGCGGGCATCGGAGCAAAACCGTCATTTGTGTCAAACGAAGGAATCGGAGCCTGAGCCTGCGGAGCTTGAGGAGCAGTTCTCTGGAAAGAGTCGCCACTCTGGCTCTTGCTTTCAACGAAATGAATTTCGTCACAAGAAACCTCAGTAACATAAACTCTCTGACCATCTTTTTCATAGTTTCTGGTCTGAATGCTGCCTACTAAGCCTACCATACTTCCTTTGGCAAAATATTTTGCCAGAAATTCTGCTTGCTGTCTCCAGGCAACGCAGCTTATAAAATCTGCATCATAGTTGCCTTCAGCGTTTTTGAATCTTCTGTTTACTGCAACGGTAAACGAGCATACGCTTGTACCGCTGCCTGTGGTTTTGAGCTCGGGATCTCTGGTCAAGCGACCAACGAGTATAGCCTTATTCATAACTTAATCACCTCTCGAAATTACTTTCTGATTACGATTGTTCTGAGCAAACCATCGGTGATGTTATAAACACGCTCGAGCTCTGCGACAAATTCTGCCTGGCTTGCAAAATTAACCAAAACATAATAACCTTCTGTTTTGTAGTTAATAGGATAAGCAAGGCGTCTTTTGCCCCATACATCAACAGACTCTACAGTGCCGTTAGCTTCGATCATAGCTTTGAACTTGTCAGAAATAGCTGTGATCTGCTCTTCGGGAAGAGACGCATCGATAACAAAAATAGTTTCGTAATTGTTGATAACATTTGTCATAATGTTTTCACCTCCTTGTGGACTATGGCCCCCTGAAACGGGAGCAAGGAGCCTTGAAAAATCAAGGCTGCTGACAAATCGACCTTAAAATCAGCCTTATCATTATAATACATCAAGAAATATTTGTCAAGAGTTTTTTTATTCTTCTTCGCTCTGAGCATCAACCCATGCATCAAAAGCATCGGCTGCTGCATCATATTCGTCATCATCTTCGATGTTTTCAATCACCGAATCGCCGTTGTCTGCTTCGGAAAAACGATAGATGTATACTTCTTCTTCGCCTTCTTCGGCATCTACAGGAATGAGTGCGATATATTCGTTGTCACCTGCTTCAAAAATGCACACAGGAGCACATTCACATTCTTCGCCGCCTTCAAAATCAAGAAGTATGGTTTCGATTTCTTCATTGGGATTGTAATTTTGTTCGCTCATGGTAATTCTCCTTAAAATTTGTAAGTGTTTATACAATTATATCAAATAAAGTGATAATATGCAATAATTAAAGTTGTAAATCACCAGAAAATGTGATAGAATAGTCGCAGTGTTAGTCAATTATATAAAACAGAGGTAATTTCAATGGAAGAAATGAGACTTCAAAAATATCTGGCGCTCTCGGGAGTTGCATCACGAAGAGCCGCTGAGCAAATAATAACTGATGGCAGAGTAACTGTGAACGGCAAAAAAGTAACAGAGCTTGGCACTAAAGTGGCAGAGGGTGACGAGGTGTGCGTTGACGGAGCGCGCGTGCAGCCCGAAAGCAAAAAAATGTATATCATGCTCAACAAACCCGTGGGCTATGTGACCACTGTGAGTGACGAGCAGGGCAGACCCACCGTTATGGATTTGCTCGGTGATGTAAACGCAAGGGTTTACCCTGTGGGCAGGCTCGATTTTAACACCGAGGGGCTCCTTTTGCTCTCCAACGACGGCGACTTCACCTACAAAATAACTCACCCCAAGCACAAGCTTGACAAGACCTACGAGGTGCTCGTGACAGGCAAGGCAAAGGCAAAGGCCATAAGGCTGCTTGAAGGCGGCGTGGTAATTGACGGGCGAAGAACTGCACCTGCAAAGGTGGATATAGCAGAAGCAGGCAAAGGCAGCGCAGTGCTCACCATCACAATTCACGAAGGGCGTAACCGTCAGGTGAGGAAAATGTGCAGCGCGGTAGGCTTTAAGGTGCTGGGACTTCGCCGCATATTTGAGGGCGGTCTCACCCTTGGCAACTTGCCAATTGGCAAATGGAGACATCTGTCAAATGCCGAAATTAATCTGATACTCAAAAATGCACAAAGCGAGGGTGTGAAAAAATGATTGAAATATTAAAGACTCAAGATGCAAGTGTGTATGAGGAATTTGGCTTCCCCCCATCGAGCGTGGCAATGGCTGCAAGCGACTCGGGCGAGGTGCTCGGTGCAGGAGCTGTGAGCATATATGACGGCTATGCTGTGCTTGCGGGCATAGCTATGAAAAAAGAATACCAAATGTTTAACCTGGAATTTGGCATAGGTAAAGCACTGCTTAACATGCTTGACCTTGGCGGAGTGAGATATGTGTGTGCAGATAATCTCGACGAAAGGCTTGCTGCCTCGCTGAGGTTCAAGATAGACTATGAGCTGCCCGAAGATTGCAAGCCAGATAAAAGCTATAAATATTTCCTTTGTCTTGACGGATATTTTACATCGGGACATTGTGAGTAAACTAAAAACAGATTGGCAAAATGCCAATCTGTTTTTGTGTTTAGAGTATACTTTGCAAGAACTGCTGTGTTCTTGGATTGCGAGGATTGGTGAAAATCTCTTCGGGTGTACCTTCTTCCTCAATTTTGCCCTCTGCCATAAAGATGACGCGGTCGGCAACCTCGCGGGCAAAGCCCATTTCGTGAGTTACCACTACCATTGTCATGCCTTCTTTGGCAAGACTTTTCATAACATCGAGCACCTCGCCTACCATTTCGGGGTCAAGAGCCGAGGTGGGCTCATCGAAGAGCATAACATCGGGGTTCATGCAAAGAGCACGCACAATTGCCACACGCTGCTTCTGACCGCCAGAAAGCTGAGAAGGATACGCCGATGCCCTGTCTGCAAGACCTACTCTTTCAAGAAGCTTCATTGCCTTGGCTTCGGCTTCTTCTTTGGTCATTTTGAGAAGCTTCATGGGCGCAAGGGTCATATTTTTGAGCACGGTCATGTGAGGGAAAAGATTAAACTGCTGAAACACCATGCCCATTTTCTGACGGTGAATGTTTATGTTTACTTTGGGGTCTGTTATTTCGTGGCCTTCAAAAACTATACTGCCCGATGTGGGCATTTCAAGAAGGTTGAGAGAACGCAAGAATGTTGATTTTCCGCTGCCCGAAGGCCCTATAACTACGACTACCTCACCTTTTTGTATACCTGCCGATACTCCGTCGAGCGCCTTTATCGTGCCCTTGTTATAGTGTTTGCTTAAATCTTTGGTTTCAATTAAAAAATCAACGCTCACTCTTACGAAGCCTCCTTTCAAGAAGGGATACAAGTTTAGTAAAGGCCATTACCATAATAAGATAAATTCCTGCTACCGCAAGGAGCGGGAAAAATGCATCATAAGTTCTTCCGCGGATAATGTCGCCGCCTCTTGTGAGATCCTGAAGAGCAACATAACCGCTGACAGAGGTTTCTTTAAGAAGAACTATAAATTCATTTGCAAGGGCAGGAAGCACATTTTTAAAAGCCTGTGGCAAAACGATGTGAAACATTGTTTGCACATAGTTAAAACCAAGACTTCTTCCTGCTTCAAACTGTCCTTCATCAACGCTCATAATGCCCGAACGCACGATTTCGGCAACATAGGCACCTGAGTTGATACCAAATGCAAGTACCGCAACCAGAATTTTATTGTTTGAAGTAACAAAGATTATGTAGTATGCAATCATAAGTTGAACAGTAACAGGTGTACCTCTGATTACTGTCAGATAAACATTGGCAATAGAATTGAAAAACTTGAGTATAAATTTTGAAAACTTAGACTTTGTGTTTCCAATGAGTTTATCGTGGGTAGAACGCACCGCGGCAACTATAACACCTATCAAAATGCCGAGAAGCACCGCAAAAAAGGTGACCTCAAGGGTTACAATAAGGCCGTCGGTAAGATAATGCCAACGAGAATCTTTTATGAAATTAAGAAAAAATCTTTCCTTAAATGTCATATTGACCGATTCCTTTCAAAATTAGAATATACATCACAAAAGAGGTAGATAGAATCCTACCTCTTTTATAAGTTTTATAGCAGAAATTATACTGAATTATTCTTCAATATATTTGTCCATAATTGTGTCGATTGTTCCGTCTGCAAGAAGCTGTTCGAGAGCAGAGTTGATTTTGTCAAGAAGTTCTGTGTTGCCTTTTTTGAGAGCGATAGCATATTCTTCGATTGAGTATGCATCAGCAATAATTTCAAGGCCATCGTTTGCAGCAACAAGAGCTTTTGCAACTTCGCCGTCGATAACTACACAGTCAACTTTACCGTTCTTGAGGCTTTCTACTGCAAGAGCGCCGTTCTGGAAGCGGTCTACAGCGTCATCGCCAAATTCTTCTGTAACCTGTGTGTCACCTGTTGTGTTGATCTGAACACCGATTTTTTTGCCTTCAAGGTCAGCTTTTTCGCTGATTTCACCGCCGGAAACTACGATGATTGACTGAGCAGTTGATGTGTAAGGAATTGTGAAGTCAACCATGTTCTTTCTGTCTTCTGTAATTGTGATACCGCTCATAGCGATGTCGGTTTTGCCTGTCTGTGCAGCGCCGATAACTGAGTCAAAGCTCATATCCTGAGGCTCGAGCTCCATGCCGATTATTTCACAAACTGCGTTCATGATTTCGATATCAATACCTACGATTTCGTCGTTTTCGTAGTATTCATACGGTGGGAAGTCTGCGCTTGTAGCCATGGTGAGCACATTTGATTTTTCTGCATCATTGGAAGAGCAGCCTGCAAAGCAGCAAACTGTCATTACAAGAGCAAGAATGATTGATGAAAGTTTAAGAAATTTTTTCATTTTGGATTTCCTCCTAAAATATTTTTGTGTGGGAATCTATGTAAACAACCAATTCCCTTCTTAATGAACACAAGTTTATCACATTATTATTATGCTGTCAAGACGATTATGCACAGATAATGCATTTTCTTACATTTTTGCCATATTTACACCGCCAAATTTAGCTATTTGGCAACGATTTTTGCATATTTATGCATGTTTTATGCAAAATAGAGTGAATTATTCATTTGCGCATGTTTTCATCGCAAAAGCTGACAGAAATCAAAAATAACACGCCAAAGCTGCCATGGGCAATTGCGCTTTGGCTCGGGAAATAAACTTTGGTGTCTTATTTGAACGAACGAATTTGTTTCACTTTTTTTCTTGGCAATGATATAATTTGATTGGTAGGTAAACAAATTATAAAACCAATGAGGAGGAAAAATTTTATGGACCTTATAGCAAAGTTCAAATCAGCTTTGCCCATAACATACACCGAGCAATACAAGGTGAAAGAAACAGAGAGGAGCATTGTGCAGATTCCCATTCACACCATCGTAGCCAACCCCCATCAGCCGCGCCGAAGCTTTGATGCAGATTCTATTGCAGAGCTTGCCGACTCCATTCGCAAATACGGCGTGATTCAGCCCATCACGGTGAGAAAGCTGCGCGCCGACCACTATGAGCTCATTGCAGGCGAGCGGCGCCTCAGAGCCTGCTCTATGGCAGGCATGCTAAAAATTCCCGCCATTGTGGTGAATTTGAGCGATAACGACAGTGCAGTGGTGGCACTGGTGGAAAACATTCAGAGAGAAAACCTGAGCTTTATGGAAGAAGCCGAGGCCTACAGAAACCTCTTGTGCAACCATGGATTCACACAAGAGGAGCTTGCAAAGCACCTTGGCAAAACTCAGTCATCGGTGGCAAACAAGGTGAGACTTCTGAAGCTGCCCGTTGTTGTGAGAGAAATAATAAAAGACAACGCCCTCACCGAAAGGCATGCAAGAGCGCTTTTAAGGCTCGACTCAGAAGACAAGCAAATCAAGGCACTTGAGCGCATTACCGACGAAAACCTCAATGTGCAGCAAACCGATGAGCTTGTGGATGAAATGATAAATGCAAAAATAAAGAAAAAATCAGACATCAAAGCATTTGCCGAAAAAAGATGCCTCAAGGATGTGAGAATCTTTGTGAACACTGTGCGCCATGCCATCGATGTGATGAAAAAAAACGGCATCGAAGCCGATGCCGAAGAAAATGAATTTGAAGAATATTATGAATATATAATACACATCCCCAAAGCATAAAATAAAGTCCGCAAATGCGGACTTTATTTTTTGACATCACCTCGTGCCACTACCACCTCATAGCCTGCCTCAGATACTTGCTTTTTTAAAATTGCAAGGCTCTCGGCGGCCTCGGCGCCGGTGTGTGCCTTGTTGTCATAGAGGCTATAGAGCTCGCGCACAGATTGCGGCGATAGATTGGGCATCACCACATTGGCTCCGGCTGTCAGAGCGCGCTGCCTGCCGTCTGCCGCTATGGTGCCCAGTGCCGTGGTGGCAGGAATGAGCGCATGCGGAAACAAAAGCCTGAGTATTGCCACAAGCTTTACAGTAAGGTCAACAGAGCCATTGGCACAATTGGCAAACGGGGTGTCTTTGTGAGAAATAAAAGGGCCAATGCCTATCATGTCGGGTTTAAGCTCTTGCAAAAACCTAAGGTCTGCCAAAAGGTGCCCGGGCATCTGACCAGGCGAGCCCACCATAAATCCGCTGCCCACCTGATAGCCAATGTCTTTCAGGTCAAAAAGACATTGTTTTCTTGCCTCGAGCTTCATTTTCGGCGGATGCAGACTTGCATAGTGCTCTTCATCGGCAGTTTCGTGCCTGAGGAGGTACCTGTCGGCTCCTGCATCAAAAAAGCGTTTGTAGCTTTGGCGGCTTTTCTCACCTATCGACAGTGTGACTGCACAGTTGGGGTGAGCTGCCTTTATAGCTTCTATTATGTCACACATGGTGTCATCGTCAAAGGCGGCATCTTCACCGCCCTGCAACACAAAGGTGCGAAAGCCAAGCTCATAGCCTGCTGCGCAACAGCCAAGAATTTGCTCCTTGGTGAGGCGATAGCGGCAAACATTGGTGTTCGACGCTCTTATGCCGCAATAAAGGCAATTGTTGCGGCAGTGGTTAGATATTTCAATGAGGCCTCTGATGTAGACTTCGCCAGCGTACACTTGCTTTCGCACGCGGTCTGCCGCTTCAAAAAGGACAGATGCATCATAATCGGTGCCCATCAAAAGCAAAAGCTCTTCGTCGGTGGCATTGTGAGTGGTTTCAAGCTTGTGTATTACGCTATTTGTATCAATCAAATATGCCGCCCCCCTCCTCAAAACGCTCAAGGAATGAATGCTTCACTCCGCCGAGCTTATATTCGGGCAAGGTGTCTGCCATCACATTGTGTATGCTTTCAAAAAGGTTGTGTTCCACATCGGGATTGGTCTTTTTGAGAGATTTTATCAAAAGCTTTATCTCCTGACGCTTTGACTCACCCGTGCCGTCACCGCTTTTGTCAATGTTTTCGGTAAAGCGGCAGGCACACTGCAAAAACGAAAGGCGGTTATAGTCACGCCAAGCAATGATGTCATCTTCGAGTATACAATACATGGGCCTGATGAGCTCCATGCCTTCAAAATTGGTGCTGGAAAGCCGCGGCAGCATGCCCTGAATCTGACTGCCATACATCATGCTCATGAGTGTGGTTTCAATGACATCGCTCATGTGGTGCCCAAGAGCAATCTTATTGCAGCCGCGCGCCTTTGCATTGGCATAAAGATGCCCGCGCCTCATGCGCGCACAAAGGTAGCAAGGGGATTTATCCACCGAGTTTGCCACATCGAAAATGTCGGTGTCAAAAAACTCCACAGGAATTTGCATGAGTGCTGCATTGGACTGTATCTTCTCTCGGTTAGCTCGGTTATAGCCCGGGTCCATGGCCAGAAAAACAAGCTCAAAGGGCACCTCGCTGTGCCTTTGGAGCTGCTGCATAAGCTTGGCAAGAAGCATTGAATCCTTACCGCCCGAAATGCACACCGCTATGCGGTCACCCTCGGCAATGAGTCGGTATCTCTTGACAGCCTCCACAAAAGGCTTCCAGAGCTGTTTGCGATATTTTTTAATTATGCTGCGTTCTATAAGAACGCTATCGGACATTTCACGCATAAGATTCTCCAAATTGTTAAAAGAAAAGCAAAACACAAGTGTTTTGCTTTCTTTACTTATTTAATAATCAACCGTGGCAGTGTTCGCAATTGCCGCAATCGGGGAAAAGACTGTGGTCATATTCGATGCCGTTTTTGTCATAATAGTCTTTAAGAGCTTTTTCACAGCTTCCTCTGCAAGCACTGAGCAGTGCACCTTTGCAGGGGGGAGACCATCGAGCGCTTCAACAACGGCTTTGTTGGTAAGCTCCAAAGCATCGCTCACGCTCTTGCCCTTTATCATTTCTGTTGCCATTGAGCTTGAAGCTATGGCGCTGCCGCAGCCAAAGGTTTCAAACTTCACATCAACTATGATGTCATTTTCTATTTTGAGATATATCTTCATTATATCTCCGCATTTGGCGTTGCCAACCTCACCCACACCGTCGGCGTCTTCAATATAGCCCACATTGCGGGGGTTTTTAAAATGGTCCATGACCTTTTCGCTATATAACATGGGGTTTTCTTCCTTCCTTTAAATCTCTCCATACGGGAGACATGTTTCTGAGATATTGCACAACCTCGGTCACTGCAGATATGATGGCATCAACTTCTTCATCGGTGTTGTATTCTGAAAGAGAGAACCTTAGTGACCCGTGTGCCACTTCGTAAGGGCTGCATATTGCCAGCAGCACATGGCTGGGGTCAAGACTGCCCGATGTGCAGGCAGAGCCTGATGATGCGCAAACGCCGTGCATATCGAGCATGAGAAGAAGCGATTCGCCCTCGATGCCCTCAAAGCACATGTTCACATTGCCGGGCAGGCGATTTTCGCGGTCACCGTTGAGCACTGAGTGAGGAATCTGCAAAAGGCCGTCGATGAGCTTGTCTCTCATTTTGGTAAGCTTTGCTGCATTGGCACTTGCATTGGCACAAGAGTCGCCGAGTGCAGCGGCCATGCCCATTATGGCAGGAATATTCTCAGTGCCGCCTCTTTTGCCGCGTTCCTGAGCGCCGCCCTCTATGATGTTTGAAAGAATTATGCCCTTGCGGCAATAAAGCGCGCCCACGCCCTTGGGACCATGGAACTTGTGAGCCGAAAGGCTGAGCATGTCGATGTTTTGCTTTGCCACATCAATGTGCAAATGGCCTGCCGCCTGAACGGCATCGGTGTGAAACACAACGCCCTTTTCGCGGCACGCTGCGCCGATTTCGGCAATAGGCTGGATTGTGCCGATTTCGTTGTTGGCATACATCACCGTAACAAGGCAGGTGTCGGGGCGGATTGCCGCGGCAACCTCGTCGGCGGTGATGAGACCCGACTGGTGCACATCTAAAAGAGTGACCTCAAAGCCCTGCTTTTCGAGCTTTTTGAGAGTGTGGAGAACTGCATGATGTTCAAATGCAGTGGATATGATATGTTTTTTGCCTTTTTTGGCGCCGTTTACAGCGGCAGACACAATGGCCTGATTGTCGGCCTCTGAGCCGCCCGATGTAAAATAAATCTCTTTGGGTTCGCACCCTAAAGATGCGGCAACGGCTGCCCTTGCCTCACTGAGAGCTTCGGCTGCCTCCTGACCCACTGAGTGGAGACTCGACGGATTGCCAAAGATGCCCTGCATATATGGCATCATGGCGTCTATAGCAGTCTGCGACATTTTGGTTGTAGCAGCATTATCAGCATAAATCTGCATAGTAAAAATACACCTTCTTAATTTATTAAGTCCTTTATAACTTCCCCTGCCATAATGTAGCCCATAACGGGTGGCACAAATGACACAGACCCGGGCACGGGTCGGCCGCCATGAGTGAGTTCATCACAAGCATGGGATAAAATGGGCATTTCTTCGGAATATACGCATTTGACCGATGTGATGCCTCGCTTTTTGAGAGCAGTGCGCACAGCCCTTGCAAGGGGGCACACCTTTGTGGCATGGATGTCGGCCACTTTAAATGCCGAGGGGTCAAGCTTATTGCCTGCGCCCATGGCAGAAATGACCTTCACGCCTGAGTTTTTTGCTTGTGTGATAAGCTCAACCTTTGCGCTCACAGTGTCCATCGCGTCTACTACATAATCAAATTCTGAAAAGTCAAATTCCGATGCAGTATCCGGCAGGAAAAAGCATTGCTTGGTGACCACCTCAGTGTCGGGGCAGATGTCTGCCACTCTTTGGCGGGCAGCTTCTACCTTGAGCATGCCAACGGTTGAGTCAAGGGCAATTATCTGACGGTTGATGTTGGATGCAGACACAGTGTCACTATCTACCAGCACCAATCGCCCCACACCTGCGCGGGCAAGCGCCTCAACTGCCGCACCACCCACACCGCCTACTCCAAAGACGGCAACAGTGCTTTGCCTTAGTTTTTGCAGAGCTGATGCACCGAGCATTGCCTGCGTGCGAGAAAATCTTTCTTCCATTAAATTCACCATATACGAAAAATATTATTCGCATTAAACCTAAAATCCCATAATCAACTTATTATATCACGCTTTGCTTCTAAAATCAAGAGTGCCTTGGCAAAAGATTTTGTTTCAAAACAAAACAGAAATGACCCTTGACCACCAATACCTCTGCAGTCAAGGGTCATTTCTGTTCAATTTTGATATCTAACATCTTTGGGTAACCTCTCTTTCTTATCCTACCTTCTGATGCATCATTCCAACATCTCAACACATAATCATTATCTTTTCTCTAGCGAGAACTGCTTGATGTTTCAGTTGATCTTCTTTGCTGTCAAAAGGTGAAATTTGCAAGCTTTTTTGTGAAGATTGATTTTTCACTCTGAACTTATTTTACATCTTCATCTATATAAATACGTAACACCGTCGTGTTTGTTGCTTTTTATTTACCTCTGCTTCCTGTTCAGAACTTAAAATCTTTAACTTTTTAATCTGCACTTTTAAAAGCTTGGTTTGTCAGATTCTCATTGGCCTGTACCTCTCTTTCTTTCTGTGACTATAATATAACACACTCTCTGCACCTTTTCAATTGACAAAATGCAAAAGCTTTGAAAACTGTTTTTGTACAAATAGCAGAAATTAAGGGCTTTGAGTAATTTTTTGTTTACAACCGGCACTCACTTATGATATGATTATATTATGGGCGCGCAAAGCGCCCGATTTTTTGTGCATAAAAGAGGCGACTTATATATGGCAAGCATTACCAAAGATTTTACCAAGGGCAGCATTGCACGGCAGCTATTGTGGTTTACTCTGCCTTTTATGGCATCAAATGCCCTGCAGGTGCTATATTCCACCATCGACATGATAATAGTGGGCAACTATGTGGGCACTGCCGGACTTTCGGCTGTGTCACAAAGCAGTATGATAGTCAACTTTGCCACCATGGTGTGCCTTGGATTTGCCAATGCGGGGCAGGTGCTCATAGCTCAGGCGCTGGGTGCAGGCAAAAAGAAAGAGCTAAATGACATAATAGGCACGCTGTTTACTCTCATTTTGCTCATTGGAGTTTTGTTTAGCGCTGTGTTTTTGACAATGCACTCAAGCATAATGCAGTGGATGAATATCCCCTCTGAATCACACGCAATGGCTATAGATTATCTTATGATCTGTGCAGGAGGGCTGATTTTCACCGCCGGCTACAATGTGGTGTCGGCAATCTTAAGAGGCATGGGCGATTCCAAAAGACCGTTTCTTTTTATTGGCATAGCCACACTGGTTAACCTCGTGCTCGATATTGTGTTCACAGGCATGCTTGGCTGGGGTGTGGCAGGTGCGGCATATGCCACCATCATAGGTCAGGCGGTGTCGTTTGTCTTCTCATTGTTCTATCTATACAGAAGCCGCGAATCTTTTGGCTTTGATTTTCGTAAAGAGAGCTTTCGCCTGAACAAAAAATATTGCAAAATGATGTTTTCTCTGGGCACTCCCATGGCAATTCAGGCGGGCTGCATCAACCTTTCGATGCTATTTGTCAACTCGCTTGTCAATTCGGTGAGCGTTGTGGCATCGGCAGCTTTTGGCGTGGGCACCCGAATTGATGACATATTCAACAAAATATCTCAGGGACTTCAGTTTGCAGCACTGCCCATGATAAGCCAGAATCTCGGCGCCAAAGACAGAGCGAGAGCAAAGCGTGTGGTGTGGTGGACTCTGCTGTACTCAAGCCTTTTTGCATGCTTTACCATTGCGGTGTATTTCCTCTTTGGCAAAGAGCTCTTTATGATGTTTTCAGATGACAGTGCCGTTCACGACATGGCAGACACATTCATATCGGCAATTGTGTGGATCTTCCCCGCGCTTGCAATCATGCGAGGAACAAATGCATTCATTCAGGGCATAGGCAACGCAAGCCTCGGCATGATTCTTTCACTTCTCGACGGTGTTGTGCTCCGAATAGGACTAAGCTGGCTTTTCGGTATTGCCGCAGGCTGGGGTTTTTACGGATTTGTGCTTGGATACGGCGTGGCAGCATATGGCTGCGCAATACCCGGATTTATTTATTTTGTCTCGGGAATATGGAAAAAGAGAAAATCGCTGGCAGACAGCATATAACAAAAACCCAACGGAAATTCCGTTGGGTTTTTTATCATTTATTCTTTAGAATATCTATTGCTTTTTCAAGCTGAGTGTCGCCCTCTTCGGTGGCATCAAAGTGCTTAAGCGAAATACCATCCGGCAAATCAACTTCTGCATCGGGCGCTACACCCTTGCCGTCGATGCACTGCCCCGCAGGGGTGTAATAACGCGCTATGGTTACCCTGAGGCCTGTGCCGTCACCCAAGGAATACACTCCCTGCACCACGCCTTTGCCGTAGGTGTTTTTGCCAACTAAGGTGGCTTTGCCATAATCACTGAGCGCTGCCGCCATGATTTCTGATGCGCTGGCGCTGTTTTCATTTATGAGCACACACATGGGGAGATTTATCTCTGACTTGTCAGAACTATAGACCTCTTCGTTGCCGTTGCGGTCTTTAACTGTGGTGATTATACCCTCAGGCACCAAAAAGTCAACCATATCCACAACAGTATCAAGAGCACCGCCGGGATTGGAGCGCAAATCTATGATAAGAGATGTGGCGCCGGTTTCAATGAGGGCGTTTATGTGTGATTTAAACTTTTCGCTCACATCATTGCCAAAGGTGTCAACTCTTACAAAGCCGACTCCGCCGTCGAGGAGAGTAGATTTTACATATTCAAGCTCAACATCACTAACTATGACATTTTTCTCAATAAGCTCGCCTGCGCGCTCTATGCCAAGCTTGACGCTTTCGCCAGGCGGCACTTCCTTTATTGCCGAAACAACCTCTGAGAGGTCTTCTGATGTGTAGCTCACATCATTTACCGAAACTATAAAATCACCGCTCAAAAGACCGGCAGCCTCAGCAGGAGAAGCTTTCATCACACTGTCAATGAGCACCTTGCCGTCTTTCGCACCAACCTGAATACCGATGCCGCGGTATCCGCCATCGAGATTTTCTTGCATGCTTTCAAAATCAGCGGCATTGAGATAGAGTGTGTATTTATCGCCTACCGAAGCAGCATATTCATATGCCGCCTTGTCGGTGAGCCAGTTTTTGTCATATTCTCCCATGTACACAGAGTCTACTATTGATTCTATCTTCATGAGCTTAGCAGCAGGACTTGCACCAATGCGCTGAGCGATTGTGGCATACACTGCCCTGCCTTGTGGCGAGAGGAAAAAAAGAGTGGTAAGCATGGCTGTTATAACTGAGCACACAGCCAAAAGGGCAACAAGCCTTTTTTTAGTCATATAATCAGCTCCGAATAGTGTGCCAGGACTCGAACTAACATTGGTTTCACATGACAAATTCACCTGAAACTACAGTAAATTCCTTGAAAATACGTCAGTATTTCCTGCGTAATTTACTTTGTTTCAAGAAAATTTGTCTATGTGAAACTGCTCGGCACCTGACAAATGAAAATTTTATTAAGATTTTAGTGCGGCAGGTTGAAGGCGGGCTGACGCCCGTCAAAACCGACAAGCTGAAAGCTTTTCAAATTTTCATTTGTCAGGCAGTGAGAGTTCGAATCCTGGCACACTAAAGTGTATGACAAAATCAATTAAAATATTGCATCGGATTGGTGGTGGTGCCGTTGACCTGAACCTCAAAATGAATGTGCGGTCCTGTGGACATGCCTGTGGAACCGCAGCGGGCAATGACCTGACCGCGGCTCACCTTCTGACCTACCGACACTAAAAGCGAGCTGCAGTGAGCATAAAGGGTAGTATAGCCGCCGCCATGATTTATTACCACATAGTTGCCGTAGCCGCCGCTGTTGTAGCCTGCCACTATAACCACGCCGTCATTTGCCGCAAGGATAGAGGTGCCATGAGCTGCACCAATGTCGATGCCTGCATGGAAGCGCGATTTGCCGGTGACGGGGTGAATACGATAGCCGTAGGGTGATGTTACAAGATGTGTGGTATTCGACGGCCACAAGAACTTGCCGCCTGTGTAATTTGCAGGCAGATTGAGCGTAGCATCAGACTGACGGCGCAAGCGTTCTGCCTCGGCACGCGCCTGAGCCTCGAGCTGCTTGGCAGCTTCATATTCTTTTTCAAAAGCTGCAATATCTTTTTGAAGCTTGTCGATGATATCCTGGCTTTGCTTGCGGTAGCCATCGAGCTCCGCTTTTTTGGAATCTTGCTCTGCTTTTAGCAAAACCACTTCTTCTTTTTGAGCCAAAAGGTCTGCCTTGAGCTTTTCGACCTCGGTCATTGAGCTTTCAATTTCTTCGAGCTTGTCTGAGTCATATTCGGCAATTCGCTTTACCACCGACATTCTGGTGAGCATGTCGTCGATTGATTTGGAGCGCAGTATGATCTCGGTGTATGATACATTGCCTTTTTTGATGAGCCTTTTGGCTCTTTCGTTGTAACCGGCATTTTGCTTTTGCAAATCCTTGGTGAGAGTGTTGATTTTTTGCTCGCTTGCCTTTATGGCTATGGCCTTGCGGTCGATTTCTGCCTGAAATTTATCTATCTCGGCCTGAACTGATGAAATCTGCTTGTCAAGCTCTTCGCGCTTGGCAATCTCTTTTTTCTGCCAGTCTTGGGCTGCTTCTTTTTTGGCAGTTGCTTCTTTTTGCTTACGCTGAGCATCCTGCACTGATGCAGCACGCACACTACCCGATGGCAGACTTGCTACAATTGTAACACCTAAAAAGGCAATAAGTGCCACTATGGCAAGCACACGGGTGAACAATTTATTCTTTTGCATAGCACACTATCCTTTCTTAAAACAAATTACACATGGAGATATCTTCTCACAGAGATGGAGCTTCCAAACGCACCAATAACTCCTCCGAGCACAAGGTATGAACCAAGAAGTCTGGCCCAGATGTCTGAAAATTTCATAAGGCCTATGTTGGCACTGATTGCCGAAGCACTTGAGCTAATGGCGCTCATGAGACCTTCGTAGGTCCACTGTGACACAAAGAACGCCAAAACTGCCGAAAGAAGACCAATCATGATGCCCTCTGTGATAAACGGGCCGCGAATGTAGGAGTCGGTAGCGCCCACATATTTCATGATGTTTATTTCCTTGCGGCGGTTGTGCACTGTGAGCTTGATTGTGTTGGATATGATAAACAGGCTCACCAAAGCAAACGCCACAATGATCCATATGGATATTTTTTGAACTATATCTTTGAGGTTATCAATCACCGCAATGAGATCGCGGCTGTTTTCTACGCTCTCCACATGGGGCAGCGCCTCAAGCTTAGCTATTGTGTCATCGGCAAGCGAAAGGTCTTTTAACTTTACGGTATAAGCATCGGGCACGAGATCTTCGGGAAGTCCTTCAAAATCCTTTAGCTCCTCTTCGGAAAGTCCCTCTTTGAAGCTTGCAAATTTTTCTTTGCCGTCGATAAAGCCTATGTCTTCGGTATCAACATTATCAAGCTTTGCAATTTCAGCTCTGATGCTCTCCTTTATTTCATCATAGCGGGCAGTGCTCACCGTGGTAGGAAGAGAGCCGAGAGATGCAAAATATGCATAGGTCTCTTTTCCATCGAGCACCTCCTGCACGCCGTTTATCTCGCCAAGGTGGCGAAGCGTTTCGATTTTTGCATCGTAGTCTTCAAGCTTTAGCGAGAAGCTATCGGCTATCACGCCATCTGAGGGGACCTGATAGTCATTCTTTTCTTCGTCGGAAAGAGTGGCAAGAAAGCTTTCAAGCTTTGTCTTGGCACTTACAAACGCGATGCTCGACACATCTACATTGGGCACTCCCATGATGAGAGTTTCCACACTATTGAGCTTTTCCTGATAGGCAGCGTCATCAAGGCTGAAATCACGCGGCACAAACACCGAAATGCTGTCATCATCTACGGTGATATCACGCGATACATACACATCGACCTGATAATCGTTTGCCATTTTGCTTGTCATATGATTGATGTTGAAAATACACATCAAAAACACACCAAAGACGAATATACAGGCAGTTACAACCAAAAGTGATGTAACAGTCATAAGACCATTTTTGGCCATGCCGCTTACGCCCTCGGTGAAAGCTCGTCTAATTGCTCTGAACATATCCGTATCCACCTTCGTTTTCATCGCGGGTAATTATGCCTCTTTCAACAACGATTACCCTTTTTTTCATATCGTTTACAATGTTTTCGGCATGTGTGGCCATTACAACAGTGGTACCGCGCTTGTTGATTTCTTCCATTATGGCCATGATTTCATGAGCTGTCTCAGGGTCAAGGTTGCCTGTGGGTTCGTCGGCAATGAGCACAACGGGGTTGTTGACAATTGCTCTTGCAATGGCAACTCTCTGCTGCTCTCCGCCCGAAAGCTGATGAGGATACATCTTGGCTTTGGCAGAAAGACCAACCTGACTGAGCACTAATGGCACATTTTTGCGGATTTCCTTGTTGGAAGCACCCACAATCTCCATGGCATATGCCACATTTTCCTGAACATTTTTGTTGGGAAGCAGGCGAAAATCCTGAAACACAACGCCCAAGGTCCTGCGGAAATACGGAATCTCACGGTGCCTTAGCGCATTTACATCGATGTCATTTATAAATATGCTGCCGCCCGTGGCGCTTTCTTCTTTCATCATAAGCTTGATGATGGTGGATTTGCCGGCTGCACTTGAGCCAACCAAAAACACAAACTCTCCTTTGGCTATATGAAAAGACACACCCTTTAGCGCACCGTACCCGTTGTCATATATTTTTGACACATTTTCAAATGTTATCACTAAAAAAACTCCCTTTTAAAAGCATTAAAGCTTTGTTGCGTTTGAGGTGAGATATTTGTTTACCATCATGGCAACCTTAAAGATGATTGCCTGGTCAAATATTCTCAGATCAAGACCTGTAATTTTCTGAATTTTGTCAAGTCTGTAAACCAGAGTGTTTCTGTGAACATAGAGCTGTCTTGATGTTTCGGAAACATTTAAGTTGTTTTCAAAGAATTTCTGGATTGTGAAGATTATTTCCTGATCAAGCTCTTCGATAGAACCCTTTTTGAACACTTCGGTAAGGAAAAGCTCACAAAGAGTTGTGGGAAGCTGATAGATGAGTCTGCCAATGCCGAGATCTTCATAGCTGAGTATTTTCTTTTCATCATCAAAAACCTTGCCGACTTCAAGAGCCACTCTGGCTTCTTTGTAAGAACGGGCAATCTCTTTGATATTGCTCACAACTGTGCCTATGCCCACTGTGGCCGAAGTCATGATTTCAGAGTTGATATTGTGGCAGATGTTTTTGGCAACATTTTGAAGCTCTGAAAGTGACATGTCACTATCGAGCTCTTTTACAAGAGCGATGTTGTTTTCATCAACACTCACAATGAAATCCTTTTGCTTGTTGGGGTACATGTTTTCAATGAGCTCAAGCACCGAAAAATCTGACATCTTTTCTGTTTGAATCAAAAACACAACTCTGCGCGCTTCAATGGAAAGATGAAGCTCGGCAGCTTTTGCCAGTACATCACCCGGAAGGATATTGTCGAGCAAAAAGTTTTTGATAAAATTAAGGCGGTCGTGCTTGTCATCATAAAGAGATTTGACCGATGAAAAGCTCACCTGCAAAATGTCTGCATAGTTTCTGGCGAGAGAATCATCACCCTTTACGAATATAATGTAGTCAATTTTGCCCATGGCAACAATCGGCTTGTAGGTAAAGCCGTTATAGGTGAATGTGTCGATGTTGTCTTCTGTAAAGCTGAGCACACATTCAAGATCTGCATTTGTGATGCAGTTTTCACTCGATGCAATAACAAGGCCGCCATCGGTGATAAGACCGAGGTCTCTGTTCATTACATCCTTCATTTGATGAGTAATTTGCTGGAAATATCTTACATTCATTTCGTGCACCCCATTTTATAAAAGTATATAAGTACATATTTTTCACATATATATTATATTGTAATATTTTTTTGCCGTTTTTTCAATAAAATCGTTTCGTTTTGGTTGTTTTGCACACTTTCGACATTTTAAAAACATTTTTGTTGTTGATGTTTCACAACAAAAACAGACCAAAAAGGGCATACCCCCTCTTTGGTCTGCAGGAAAATAAATCTCTGTTTATCTGATATCAGATTTTATTTTGTGATTTTGTCTGTGCCCATGTAAGGTACCAAAACCTCAGGAATGGTCACGGAGCCATCTTCGTTTTGGAAGTTTTCAAGTATCGCCGCCACAGTTCTGCCAATGGCAACACCGCTTCCGTTTAAAGTGTGCACAAACTGTGCTTTGTCTTTGGGTGAGTTTTTGAACTTGATGTTGGCTCTTCTTGCCTGAAAATCTTCAAAGTTTGAGCACGATGAAATTTCAACATATCTGTTGTAGCTGGGCATCCACACTTCGATATCATATTTTTTGGCGGCAGTAAAGCCAAGGTCACCAACACAGATTTTTACCACTCTGTACGGAAGACCGAGGAGCTGAAGCACCTTTTCGGCATCACGGGTGAGCTTTTCGAGCTCTTCATAGGATTCTTCGGGTTTTGCAAATTTTACAAGCTCAACCTTGTTGAACTGATGCTGTCTGATAAGGCCTCTTGTGTCTTTGCCTGCTGAGCCCGCCTCTGCGCGGAAGCATGCAGAATATGCAACATGCTTGATGGGAAGAGCGGAACCATCGAGAATATCATCACGATACATATTAGTCACAGGAACTTCGGCAGTGGGAATGAGGAAATAGTCGGTGCCTGTAACCTTAAAGGCATCTTCTTCAAATTTGGGAAGCTGACCTGTGCCTACCATGCTTCTTCTGTGCACCATATAGGGGGGGAAGATTTCGGTGTAACCGCTCTGCGTGGTGTGAGTGTCGAGATAGAAATTGATTACTGCGCGCTCAAGTCTTGCGCCGAGGCCTTTGTAGAAGGTGAAGCGTGTGCCTGTAACCTTGCCTGCGGTGGGAGCGTCGATGATGTCAAGGTCGGCACCAACATCCCAGTGGACTTTTGGCTCAAAGTCAAATTTGGTGGGCTCTGAGAAGCGTCTCACCTCAACATTGTCTTCGTCGGTATCACCATCGGGCACTTCATCATTGGGAAGATTGGGAATGGTGTACATGATGGTCTGGATTTTTTCATCGAGCTCGCGAACTTTCTCGTCAATTTCTTTGATTTGTTCTGAAAGCTGCTTCATTTCGGCAAATATGGGAGCCACATCCTTGCCTTCCTTTTTGAGGGCGGGAATCTGCTTGCTAACCTCATTTTGCTTGCTTTTGAGCTGCTCCACTTCAAAAAGCTGTTCTCTTCTGGTGGTGTCGAGAGCCAAAAGCGCATCGATATCAACAACTTCTTTTCTTCTGGCAAGAGCCTTTTTTACTTTTTCGGTTTCTGTTCTAATAAGTTTGATGTCTAACATTTATATACACTGTCCTTTCAAAGCCTCTCGGGCTATTTGTTAGTTTGTCAACATATCATATATATATAGTTGGGATTGTGTGAGATTTGCAGTGTCTATGGCTGCAAGTATTTCTTTTGATGCTTTTTTGTCGCCCCTGTCATAAGCTTCGCATGCGCTCGCCAGAAGTATTTCTGCTTCTGCAAATGCGGCGTCGCTTGCCTTGAGAAGTTCATTTTCGGCAATGAGAGCATCAATTTGAGCCTTCAGGTTTGAGTTTTCGGTAAGCAGGGCGGTGTTTTGCGTTGAGAGCGCCGCGATGTCTGCTTTCAGACCCTCTTTTTGCTCGGTGTCGGTGTTTCTGCTCATTCCTGCAAAGATTATCAGAATGAGAGCAAAAGAAAACAGTATGCCAATATACATCCACAAAAACTTTGTGTTTTGTTTCATATAGTCAACTCCTTTTGTTCCATGTGGAACACAAAATTCCGCCAAAATTAAAATTTAAGCGACTTTTTCTCTTCGATGCAAAATCACATTGGCGCATTTTGATTTGTTTGGCACAAGTCGATTTTAAAGGTCGTTTTTTTCGGCTTTTTGAATGATTTTAATTATTCTTTCCAAATCCTTGGCAGAATAGTATTCAATCTGAATTTTACCTTTGTTGTTCTTGTCCACAATCTTTACCTTTGTGCCCAAAATAGAACTCACATTTTTTTCGATTGTTTCAAAAGCAAGCTTCAAATTCAAATCGACTTCTTTTTTGGGTTTGGGAGCGATTTCTCCTTTTTTGATGAGCACTTCAAGGTCGCGCACACTTAAGGCTTCATCAACTGCCTTTTTGGCAAGCATTGTGAGCTTTGCGCTATCATCAACTGCCAAAAGCACCTTGGCATGCCCCACTGAAAGCTTGCCGTGCTCCACCATGCCCATGACCTCTTCGGGCAAATTGAGGAGGCGGAGACTGTTGGCAATGCCCGAACGGCTTTTGCTCATCTTTTGACTCACTTGTTCCTGAGTGAGACCATATTCGGTCATAAGTCTGCGATAACCAAGGGCTTCTTCAATAGGGTTTAGGTCTTCACGCTGCAAATTTTCGATTAGTGCAAGCTCAAAAAAGTGCAGATTCTCGTTTTTTTTGATTATTGCGGGAATAGTTTTAAGACCCGCAAGCTTTGATGCACGCCAACGGCGTTCGCCTGCTATGATGCGATAATAACCATTGTCTGATTCCTGCACCAAAATGGGCGATAGCACACCGTATTGCTTTATAGAGTCAGAAAGCTCTGCAAGGCGTTCCTCGTCAAACTCTTTTCGCGGCTGCGAGGAGTTTGGCTCTATGTCGATTATTTTAATTTCGCTTATAGATTCGGAGTCAATCGACGGATTTTCATCGGTCAAAAGAGCTCCCAAGCCTTTGCCCAGGCCTTTTTTCTTCACCATATCTTCACCTCTTTACACCGGTTCACTTTTTCTTGTTGGCTTTGATTACTTCTTTGGCAAGCTTTGTGTAGCACTGACTGCCCTTTGATGATTTGTCATAGTAGTTGATGGGCTCGCCATAGCTTGGAGCCTCACTAAGACGCACATTTCGGGGGATAACAGTTTTGTAAAGCTTTTCTTTGTAATATTTTTTCACTTCTTCTGCCACAAGCATAGAAAGGTTGGTGCGCACATCATACATGGTAAGGAGCACACCCTCGATTTCGATTGAGGGATTGAGCTGCTTTTTGACAGTGCGCACAGTGGCAGTGAGCTGGCTGAGGCCTTCAAGCGCGTAGTATTCACACTGGATAGGCATGATTATGCTGTCTGATGCCACAAAAGCGTTGAGAGTGAGAAGACCCAGAGACGGGGGACAATCGATGATTATGAAGTCATAGTCGTCTTTGACCTTTTCAAGAGCGTTTTTCATAAGAAACTCTCTCTTTTCGATGTCGACCATTTCTATTTCGGCTCCCGCAACATCAATTGCCGACGGACACACCCAGAGGTTTTCAAACTCTGTTTTTACAGTGACATCTTTTACAGATGCCGAATTGATTAAAATGTCATATACGCTGCCATTTAATTCGTCTTTGTCTATGCCGACTCCGCTTGTGGCATTCCCCTGCGGATCCATGTCGACTAAAAGAACCTTCTTTTTGGAAGCACCAAGACAAGAGGCAAGGTTAACAGATGTGGTTGTTTTACCCACACCGCCTTTTTGATTAGCTATTGATATGCATTTTCCCATATGTCGCACCTCTTTTCTTCATTATTATATAACCATTAGTAGTTTGTGTCAAGTAAGCTCTTATATTTTACCACAAAAATGTTCCATGTGGAACAGTTTTTCATCAAAAATGCTTTAAATCACTCTACTTTTCGTAGACTTTTTGACAAGAAAAACTGCGCTCGGTTTATGCAAGCTTTTTGCACGCCGAGCACACAGAAAGAGTAGCAAATTAACAAAAAGTTCACAAACTATTCATATTGGCGTTATAAGTTCTTTGTATTATATAATCGTAGACAGAAAACATCACGTTTTCATTTCTACGAAATCTCCATAAACTTATAAAATCCTTAAAACACAGAAAAGCAGAGCTTGCGTTCCCCCTCGCAGCTCTGCTTTTCTGTTATATATAGCCTGTTATATTATTTAAAAATCAATCTGTTGTATTATTTAAAAATCATATTTGCCACATCTGCAAACTCCTGCATGGTGAGCGTTTCGCCGCGGCGCTTTTCGTCGATGCCACACTTAGAGAGCACCCGGCTTACCTCTGCTTTGCCAAGAGGAATCTGAGGCGAATTTGACAAGGCATTGAGCAGTGTCTTGCGCCTTTGGGCAAATGATGCCTTCACCACGCTGAAAAAGCCCTTTTCGCTTGCCACCTCTACGGGGGGCTTGTCTCTCATTGTGAGCTTAATCACAGTTGATGACACCTTGGGCTGAGGAATAAATGACGACGGCGGCACATGCACTACCACCTGGGGTATGGCATAGAAGTTGACCGCCACACTTAGCGCGCCATAGTCCTTTGTGCCTTCGGGTGCAGCAATGCGCATTGCCACCTCTTTTTGAATCATCACTGTGAGCGAATCGATGGGAAGGCGAGCTTCAAGCACATGCATTATGATGGGTGTGGTGATGTAGTATGGCAGATTTGCCGCAAGCTTCACACTCATGCCGTCAAAATGCTCTTTTATAATAGCTGCAAGGTCACACTTTAGCACATCGTCATTTATTATGGTAAAATTTTCAAAATCAGACAAATTGTTTTGCAGAATCGGTATTGCGCCCGAGTCAATTTCGATGCACACAACCTTGCCCGCTGCCATACAAAGGCGCTGGGTAAGGGTGCCAAAGCCAGGGCCTATTTCAAGCGCACCGCACTCTGGCGTGAGCTCAGTTGCACTCACTATCTTTTCCAAAGCATTTTCGTCTATAAGAAAGTTCTGACCGAGCGACTTGGAAAACTTAAAGCCTGAATCTGATAGAATTTCTTTAATTACCTTAATTGATGCAAGATTTTTCATCAAACTACTCCCAACATCAGATAGATGACTGCTGCAAGCGCTCCGCCGACTGCTCAAGAGCTTTCATTTGCACCTCAAATTCAGATTTTGAGCGCATTATAAACATGGCTATTTCTTTTTTGAGCGCTTCATACTCGCCTGCAAGTGAAGCAAGACGCTCATTTGCTTTGGCAATGATGTCTTGTGATTTGGCAGTGGCTTCGCTTACTATTGCTTCAGCCTCTTTGTGAGCAGAGGCGCTGAGCTGCTCTGCTGAGCTTTGTGCCACAACGAGTGTGTTTTTCATGGTATCTTCCATGCCTTTGTAGGAGTCAACAAGCTTTGTGAGCTCCTTTATTTTGGCATTTGATTCGTTTGCACTTTTGTAGAGAGTCTCATAATCACGAAGCAGCTCTTCAAAAAATGCATCCACCTCAGCTTTTTTATAGCCCATTGCGGCGCTTGAAAATGTTTTGGTCTGAATATCAAGTGGTGTTATCATTTGTATATCCTCCTTAGAGCCGAAAGAGAATAATCCAAACTCCGATTTTCAGAGGCGAATTTTCACTTTCGCTGTGTTAAAATACTCGGCAATCCATCAGGATTGCCTGTGTTTTTGCCTTTCGCAACCAAAAATTTGCTCTCTGAAAATTCCATGACCTGAAATGGATGAAATTCTGAGTGGATTTTGGTGCGGAAGATAAAGCAAGGCTTTGTGCCTTGCAAAGATGACAAGCCAAAAGACGCCAAAATTTCACCATTTCAGGCGGGTTGGGATTGCTCTCTTTCGGCTAATTAAACATATTTTAATATATCAATATATATTCTTCCTTTGCGGGTCAGACGGCTGTCTGTTTTAATTAAAAACTTGCCATGACCTCTCACAGTGAGAATATCGCCGTCTTTTATGGCAAGGCTCACAGAATTTGCCTCTTTGTAGTTGACCGACACAAGCGAGCGCGCCACAAGCTCCGACGATGCCGCGCGCGACTTGCCGCATGCTGCACTCACCACGCAATCAAGGCGCAATGACGACACAGTGGCTCCTCTGGTTTCATATTTTCGTTCAAAGCTAACATCGAAAATGTCATCTAAAACATCAGTTCTCACACCCGCACCGCCTATTTTGCAAAGGCTGTCAGCAATAAATGGGGCAATATCTGCAAGGCAAAACACATATGCGCCGCCCTCTCGCACGATTATGTCGCCCACCATTTCGCGCCCTATGCCCAAAGAAAGTACAGTGCCCAGATAGTCGCGGTGAGAAAGCTCCTTGCCGCCCTTTTGGCGCACATCGATGACCTTTATGGGATATTCGCTCTTATCTTGCACCTCGCCAAATGAAGCCACCACTCTTTCGGCGTCATCATATCCTCCAAAAAAGCTCACGCTTTCAGATGGGAAACGCGCTTTAATCTCGCACGCATCAGACGGGGTTAGAAATTTGGTGAAAAATGCCCTGCCTGAGAACTCTGCTTTGGTATAGAGGTCACAAGCATGAGACAAAACAAGCTTTAGCTCGTCGGAATTTGCCGAGGCCAGTATCTTCTTTTTATTTATCATATATTGAACTCGTCAAAAATTCCCTGAGTTTTGAGATCATCACTAAAATCACCCATTATGCCCATATTGTTGGGCACAACAAGTAAAATGCCGCTCGACACTTTTTTCATGCTACCGTCAAGAGCATAAACCACACCGCCTATGAATTCAAAAATCCTGTTGGTTACTCCTTTTTCGAGCTTTTCAAGATTGATTACAACGGGTTTCTTCTGCTTGAGATGATCAGCAATCTCAGGGGCATCATCATATGATATAGGCTGCACAACCACAACCTTGAGCTGAGCTGTGGTGTTGATGTTGACAACTCTGCTTCTGCGCGCAGTGGCGGGGATATCATCTGTCATGCGGCTGCGGCGCGGCTGCATGGTTGCAGGCTCCGGCATGCTGTGCTGAGTTTCTTCAAATTCCTCTTCTTCGCTATAGCCGATAGTATTTTTTACCCAATCCATTATAGAACTCATTTTGGTTTCCTCCCTGTTTCCTTATATATTAAACAATGTGCGTCCGGGGCGGATTATGGTGGCTCCGCAGCGGACTGCATCAACATAGTCGCCCGACATACCCATTGACAGGGTATCCATACTTACATTATCATATTTTTTGTTCTTTATGTCAACAGACAAATTATACAAAGCCGAAAAAACATTGGTGAGAGTTTCTTTGCCGGCCCCCAAAGGCGCCATGGTCATGAGGCCTTTGATGCTTATGTTTTCCAGCTTTGAGGCCTCGCGGATGAGCTCATATACATCCGATGGGTCTATGCCGTCTTTGTTTTCTTCGCCGGAGTTAACCTCAATTAGCACATCCATTACCTTACCAATACTTTTGCAGCGGCGGTCGATCTCCTGGGCAAGCTTCAGCGAATCCACCGAGTGAATCATGCACACCTTGTCGACAATGTATTTTACCTTGTTGGTCTGCAAATGGCCTATTATGTGCCAGCGTGCCGAGGGGTCAACAGCGTCATATTTAGAAAGGAGCTCCTGCACTCTGTTTTCGCCAATGTCGGTGATACCGCAACGGATTGCCTCGTTGATTTCGTCGGGCGTGCGGGTTTTGGTGACGGCCAAAATGAGCACATCTTCAGGGCTTCTTGCGCACTGCGCACAAGCCTCGGCCACATTTTGCCTTATCTTTTCAAGATTATCCTTTATTGACAAGCTCTATTCCTCCTTCATGTCTACAACTATTTCATCATACAAAAGAAGTGAGTTCGCCTTGCGGTTGTCCACCTTGGCGATTGCAATTTTATCATCTTTGTATATTACATCTATTTCACGATATTTTGTGTTTGTGGCGGTGCGCACATACACGCCTGTTTTTTCGTTTTTCACACGGATTGCACCCAGCGGTATGCGATAGCCTGTGTAGCTTTCTTTCACTGCCACCACATGCACGAGCCTGTTTTCAAACACATAGCCGTTGTAATCATCAGATACAAAAGTGATGATGTGCTTGCCGTTTTGAGAGGGGGAAATATACTCTACAGTTGCACCAATCTCGCCACCGTCGCCTGCAACGCGAAGCTTTATATAGTTGCTCACTTCAAACTGCCCGGCGCTCTTTTCATCGGCAAGCACCGAGAGCCACCATTTGGAATTATCCACAAGCTTGCACACCACATTTGCATCGGTGGTGCGCTCT
This sequence comes from Clostridia bacterium, assembly GCA_017503945.1. Classification (GTDB taxonomy): domain Bacteria; phylum Bacillota; class Clostridia; order UMGS1810; family UMGS1810; genus RGIG1828. Next base: position 14,280 of record JAFVSB010000155.1, on the reverse strand, counting down.
TGCCTTTCTTTGTTTTTGATGGTTTCAAAATCAGACACTGTCATCGCTGATGCCTTTTCGGGCGTGAGCACAGTTTCCAAACCATCGATGCGGGTGGAAAATATTCCATGGGCAGGAGATGTTATCTCAAGCTTTTTGCCGCCGTATTCTTTTTCGAGCTGCATCTTTTCGATGCGCAGATTTTCAAGCATTTCGGCAGCAGTGGCGGTGTTGCCCTCGGATGTGAGCTTGCGGCCAAGCAGCATGTTGATGTCATCTTTGACAGATGAAACCACTGCCATGTCACGGCTTGGCGCAGCATTTATGACCTCGTCGATTTTTTGGCTTATTTGCTTTTCGAGCTTTTCGGGGTCAATGGTGAGCGCTCCCACATTGTTGGGTGAGGAAGTTATCTCGCTTATTTTTCGGCTAAGCTCAGAGAGCTTTTTCTTTTTGGCTTCATCAATTGAGCTGTCATAGTGCACGGCCAAAAGCTTGCCTTTTTTGACCATTTCCATTTCCGACACTGCAAAATCAAGCACTCCGCCCTCTTGCGTTTCGGCAGTTACAAACTGTTCCAGCCTCGACACCACACCGTCAAATTCATGCGTTACCTCTATGGTGTCTATTTGCGCAATGGTGGTGGTCTCAGGTGATGAAAAAAGGCTTACAATGTTATATATCACAAATGCTGCAATAAGCAAAGCTGATATTATTTTAATTTTCTTTTTCAAAATATCACCTCATTTTGGTGCAATATTTCTTTTGCCCTCTCAAGGGCATACGATTCGTCTTTGCCGCCCGAGAGGTCAATCCAGTTGGTTTCTTTGTTGCGGCCAAACCATGTGAGCTGGCGTTTGGCATAGCGGCGGGAGTCGCGCTTTAAAATGGCTACTGCCTCATTGAGGGTACATTTGCCCTCAAGATACCACACAAGCTCCTTGTAGCCAAGTGCCTGCATGGCTGTGTGGCACGAGCGAAGGCCCATTTTGTGAAGGGCCCACACCTCGGCAAGAAGACCTTTTTGCATCATGATGTCAACTCTTTGGTCTATGCGCTCATATAGCTCGGCTCTGTCTCTTGTGAGAGCTATATACACATATTTGTAGGGCGAGGGTTTTTCTTTGGTGCGGCGGTTGTGTTCTGAGATTGTTTCGCCTGTGAGGCGGTAATATTCAATGGCTCTTATCACGCGCTTAATGTTATTGGCATGAATAGAGAGCGCGCTCTCAGGGTCAATCGTTGCAAGATGCGCATGAAGAGCCTCGGCACCATGCAAGCGCACAAATTCTTCAAGCTCAGCGCGGATTTTATCGCAGCTGCCCGTGGCGGTGAAGTCGATGTCTTTTACAAACGAATCGGCATACAGACCCGTGCCGCCAACCATCACTACGCTTTTGCCCTTGGCAAAAATGTCGGCTGCAGCCTCTTTGGCATCAGCACAAAAATCGCTTACGCTGTAGCTTTCAAACGGGGAGATTATATCTATCATATGATGGGGCACACCTTGCATTTCATCTTCGGTCACCTTGGCGGTGCCGATGTCAAGACCTCGGTATACCTGCATAGAGTCGCACGATATTATCTCAGCGCCCATCTGCTTTGCAAGAGCAACCGAAAGCGCGGTCTTGCCGCAGCCTGTGGGGCCCACTATAAGGATTACTGTATTCATTACAAGCTCCGTTACACAATTCTTTTAAACTGCTTTTCCATTTCATATTTTGTCATAGACACACAAATCGGTCTGCCATGAGGGCAGGTGTTGATATGTTCAAACGAAAGCACCTTTTCGGCAAGGCTCTCCATCTCGGCCATTGAAAGCACACTGTTGCCCTTTATGGCACGCTTGCAGGCCATTGTATGAAGAGCTTCCTCGGCAAGTGCCTTTTTTGCATTGGCACAGCCGCCTGACAAAAGCTCTGCCACGCCCAGGAAGGTGTCTTTTATGTCGGAGTCGGCAATGGCAGAGGGCACAGCTCTTATGACCACTGCACTCTCGCCAAATTCTTCACATTCAAAGCCAAGTGATGCAAAAAAGTCAAAATTGTCACACACCAGAGCAAAGAGAACGCTATCGAGGTTAACCGTTTGCGGCAAAAGCAAAAGCTGAACGGGAATATCTTTGGCTTCATAGTCTGCCAATAGCTGTTCAAAAAATATTCGCTCCTGAGCTGCGTGCTGGTCTATAATGAGCATTTCGCTATCTTTTTGCACTATGATGTAGGTGGCAAAAACCTGCCCCACAACGCTAAAGTCCACTCCTGCCTTTGGCATGGCGCTCTTTGGCTTTTCGCCCTCGGGTTCGGGGGTGGGGTCTTGTTTTGGTTCGGGTTTTGGTTCTTGTTTTAACTCTGGCTTGGGAGCTTCGGGCGCGGGAGCGCTCGGCGATGAAAGTGATGATATATCATCTTTGGAAAAAAACGAATTTTTTGCTATGTGACGGGAGATTTCTTCCTCCACCTTTTTCGGTTTGCTCTCTTGGGCAGGTGCAGGAGGGGTTTTAAAAAATGAATCTCTCAAAAGGTTGATGTCGAGCTGAGTGGCTTTGTTTTGCTCTTTTACTGCCTCGTTTCTCAAAATTGATGCAGCAGCACTCATGCTCTGAGGCTTAATGGTTACCTCGGGCACATATTTTTTTACAGAAAGGGCATTTTTTACTGCCCAGAAAACTGAGTGATATATTTTTTTGTCATCAGAAAACCGCACTTCGGTCTTGGTGGGGTGCACATTGACATCCACAAAATTTCCGTTGACCTTTGTCATAAGGATTGCCACGGGGTATTTGCCCACCATCACAGTGTTCTGAAAGGCTTCGTTCACTGCTGCCGACATGACCTTGCTTGAGATATAGCGGCCGTTTATGAAAAACACCTGGCCGCGGCGGTCCTTTCGGGCAATTGACGAATTGCCCACAAAGCCTGTGACCTCTATGCCGTCTTCAGAGTAGTCCACCTCTATCATGTTTTTTTGATAGTCTTTGCCATACACTGCATATATGGCACTAAGAAGCTTGCCGTCGCCCGGCGAGCTCACGGTCATTCTGCCGCCCACAATGAGCTTTATTTTGACCTCGGGGTGACTTAGTATCATTTTGTTCACCGTGTCGGTGATGTAACCCGTCTCGGTGGAGTCATTTTTGAGAAACTTCATGCGGGCAGTAGTGTTGAAGAATAAATCTCTCACAATGATGGTGGTGCCGTCACTGCAGCCTGCATCGTCACTTTCAACTATCTCGCCGCCCTCTATGGTGACACATCTGCCAAAGGTGTTGTCTCGGGTTTTGGTGAATATCTCAACCCTTGCAACCGCGGCAATGCTTGCAAGAGCTTCACCACGAAAGCCGAGGGTGTATATGGCGTTTAAGTCTTCTTCAGTTTTTATTTTGCTGGTGGCATGGCGAAGGAACGCCGTTTCTACCTCTTCAGGCTCTATGCCGCAGCCATCGTCGGTGATGCGGATGTAGCTCATGCCGCCCTTTTGCACCTCCACCGTCACGGAGGCGGCGCCTGCGTCGATGCTGTTTTCCACAAGCTCTTTAACCACAGATGCAGGCCTTTCTACGACCTCTCCTGCGGCTATCATGTTGGCTATGCTTCGTGGCAGTACATTAATTTTCATCAAAGCTCACTGACCTTTTTCTGAAGTTTATATAGTTCATTGAGCGCCTCAATAGGCGTAAGGGTGGACACATCAATTGCCATAAGCTCATCTTTTAAGCTGTCTGAAACCTGTGGTGCCTCGCTTGGGCGGATATTTTCGGTTTGGGGCGCACCTGAGTGCGACTCTACCATGCAAAGCACCTCTTTGGCACGGTCTATAACCTCGTGCGGAAGTCCTGCCAAAAGGGCAACCTCTATGCCGAAGCTATCATCGGTGCCACCTTTTACAATCTTTCGAAGAAATGTGATATCATCACCGCGCTTTTTCACGGCAACGCTATAGTTCTTTATTCCGTCGATGCGGTTTTCCAAAGCGGTAAGCTCGTGATAGTGAGTTGCAAAAAGAGTTTTTGCGCCAATGCGGGAGGCATCGGCTATATATTCGGCAACTGCCCACGCAATGGAGAGGCCGTCAAAGGTTGAGGTGCCTCGGCCTATTTCATCTAAAATGATAAGACTTCTGGAAGTGGCGTTTTTGAGAATGTGGGCAACCTCGTTCATCTCCACCATGAATGTGCTCTGGCCCGATGCAAGGTCGTCAGATGCGCCCACTCTGGTGAACACTGCATCCACAATGCCCACTGTGCACTCGCTTGCAGGCACAAACGAGCCTATCTGCGCCATGATGACAATCAGCGCGGTTTGTCTCATATAGGTGGATTTGCCCGCCATGTTGGGGCCTGTTATGATTGAAAAGCGGCTGTCGGCTGTGTCGAGGTAGGTGTTGTTGGGCACAAAGAGCGAATCTTTCAGACTCGTCTCCACCACAGGGTGACGCCCGTCTTTTATGTCTATTACATCGCCATCGTTCACCACAGGGCGCACATAGCCTCTTTGGTGGGCAACGGTGGCCAGCGAACACAGTGCATCGGTAACCGACACAAGCTTGGCTGTGTTTTGAAGCTTTTTGAGATTTGAAAGAATTTCTTTTTTTACTGCAAGGAAGTTTTCATATTCAAGCGCGTTGACCTTTTCGCGCGCGTTTAAGATGTTTGACTCAAGCTCTTTTAGCTCCTGAGTAATAAAACGCTCACCGCCCACAAGGGTCTGCTTGCGGATATATTCCTCGGGCACACGGTCAAGGTTGGATTTTGATATTTCTATATAATAGCCAAAAACTCTGTTGTATGCCACCTTGAGGTTTTTAATGCCAGTGCGCTCGCGCTCTTTTGCTTCGATTGCGGCAATGTGGTCGGTGCCGCCCAAAAGGATTTCCTTTATGCGGTCAAGTTCCTTATCGAAGCCCTGTTTTATCATGCCGCCCTCTTTTATGGTCACGGGGGGCTCGTCTACTATTGCGCATGCTATGAGTAGCCTTAGCTCCGACATGGTGTCAAGGCTTGTGGCAATTTGCGAAAGAAAGTGTGACGAACACTTCGAAAGCGCCGTTTTCACTGCGGGCAGCATCTCGAGGCTCTGACGAAGCGACACGAAATCTCTTGCGTTGCATGAGCCGTAAACCACTCTTGAAAGTATGCGCTCGATGTCATACACAAGCTTGAGAGCTTCGGTGATTTCCTCACGCACCACTGTATTATTCACAAGCTCCTCCACTGCACCGCTTCGAAGGTTTATCTGCTGTGAATCAATTAAGGGACGGTCAAGCCACGATTTTAGCCTGCGAGCGCCCATTGCAGTTTTGGTGCGGTCAAGAATGCCCAGAAGCGAGCCGCGTTTTTCCTTGTCGCGCATGGTCTCGGTGAGCTCCAGATTGCGAAAAGAGCTGATGTCTATTTGCAAATGGCGGCTGCTGCAGATGTATTTGAACGAATTGATGTGGGTGAGGTCTACTTTTTGAGTGTCATAAAGATATGCCAAAAGGCCTCCAAGAGCTCTCTGGCAAAGCTCCGACTCACCTATGCCTGCATCTATAGCGGCTCTTTCGCCAAATTGAGCTTTGATGCTGTCTTTGGCTTTGGCAAGCTCAAAGAGCTCATCGGGGGCAAAGCTATCATAAAAATTATAGCGTTTTTTAAGGTCAACAATATCCTTACAGCGCTTCGCTGAGCCTGAATTGAGAATTATCTCAGAGGGTTTGAATGATGCAAGAAGATTGATGAGTGAGCTCTCGCCAAATTCAGACTCACCGTCTGACACGATAACCTCTCCTGTGGTGACATCGGCAAAGGCTATGCCATATGCATCATCTTCCATGACCACCGATGCGAGGAAGTTGTTTTCTTCGCCTATCGACTCTGTGTCGGCAGTGCCGGGGGTGATAACTCTGATGACATCGCGCTTTACTATGCCCTTGGCAGTGGCAGGGTCTTCCACCTGCTCACATATTGCCACCTTGTAGCCTTTTTTGATAAGGCGGGTCACATAGCCCTGAGCGCTGTGAAACGGCACTCCGCACATGGGTGCGCGCTCCTCAAGACCGCAGTCTTTTCCTGTGAGAGTGATTTCGAGCTCGCGCGATGCAGTGATTGCATCATCAAAAAACATCTCATAAAAATCACCGAGACGGAAAAACAAAATACAATCGTTATATTCTTCTTTGATTTGCAAGTATTGCTGCATCATCGGTGTGACCGAGGATTTGTTTTTCATTGGTAAAACTCCTATTCAAATTAGTGGCAGCCTGAGCACGAGGAGCAATTGCCGCCGCAGCCTGATGCATCGCCGCCTTTTACAAAATAGCCTATGATTGTGTTTACCTGCTCAATCATAGATGAAAACGCTCTGTTGGCTTCAAGGTAAGCTTTGATGTTTTTGTTCTGGCAAATTTTTTCAAAAGCTTCCTGAGCTTCTTTGCGGATGTTTTCAAAATCTTCTTTGGTGATGTTGGGCTGTGATGCTCTTTTGGAAAGCTCATCCTGCTTATTGGAATATTCCATCATAAGCTGGGTTGCTTCGCTGTCGTTTAGCTGAGCTTCTTCAGCTTCTTTTACTCTGGCAAACTGCTCTGAGTCTGCTATCATCATGCCGAGTTCTTTTGCTTTTTGAAGTATCTGTTCCATTTTGGTTATCTCCTATTATTCAATGATTTCACCTATTAGTGACCATGTTCTTACATCTGTAATTTTCACATTTACAAACTTTCCTATGCATTCATCACTGCCTGCAAAGTTCACGATTTTGCCGCCTTCTGTTCTGCCGGAGAGAACGGTAGAGTCGGTTTTACTGTAGCCCTCGGTGAGCACACTCAGGATTTTGCCCTCTAAGGCTTTGTTTTTTTCATATGATATTTTGTCCTGCACATCTAAAAGAGCAGAAAAACATTCTTTCTTTTCCTGTGCAGTGAGCACATCGTCCATAGTGGCGGCAGGAGTGCCGGGGCGCTTGGAGTAGATGAATGAAAAGATGGTGTCATAGCGCACCTTTTTGAGCACATCGAGTGTGTCGGCAAATTCTTCTTTGGTCTCACCGGGGAAACCCACTATGATGTCAGTGGTGAGGGTGATGTCGGGCATTTTTGCCTTGATTTTATCTATTTTTTCAAGATATTCTTCTTTGGTGTAGTGCCTGTTCATGGCAGCGAGCACTCTGTTGTTGCCTGCCTGAACGGGCAGGTGCAGCTGCTTGCAGATTTTGCTCTGCGATTCCATTGTGTCGATGAGCTTGTCGGATATATCCTTGGGGTGACTTGTCATAAATCTGATGCGCTCAATGCCGTCTATTTTGCACACTGCATTCAAAAGGTCGGCAAAATCGATGTGTTCATCAAGGTCTTTACCATATGAGTTGACATTTTGCCCCAGAAGAGTTATCTCTTTGTAGCCGGAAGAGGCAAGCTGCTCTACTTCTGCCACAATAGCATCTTTGCTGCGGCTTCGCTCTCTGCCTCTCACATACGGCACTATGCAATATGAGCAAAAGTTGTTGCAGCCATACATCACCGACACCCATGCGCAAGGCCCCTTGGCCCTTTGCAGGGGATAGTGTTCGGCGATTTTGCCATCTGTATCTCTTACATCAATGACTCTTGTGTCGCTCATAATGACATCTTTCAAAAGCGAGGGAAAATAATAGAGCGAATGTGTGCCAAACACGAGGTCAACATGTTTATATTTTCTTTTTATTTGATCAGCGTTTTCTTTTTGCTGCATCATGCAGCCGCATACGCCAATGATGACATCAGGCCTCTTGGCTTTTAAATGCTTTAGCGCACCCAGATTGCCAAACACCTTGAGCTCGGCATTTTCTCTTACTGCGCAGGTGTTGTAGATAATGATGTCGGCATCATCTTTTTGCTCGGTTTTTTCATAGCCCATCTGGGCGAGCATGCCCATGAGAATTTCCGAGTCGCTCACATTCTGCTGACAGCCATAGGTTTCCACAAAGGCTTTTTTGCGAGGTGCGCCAAGGGAATATTGCTCTTCGTTTTTTATTCGTATATCTGAAATTGCCTCTTTCTGAGCCTGTATGATTTGAGGTGAAAGAAGGGTGTCTTTTCGTTGTGACATTGGGGATAAGTCCTTTCTATCCACATTACTATACTTATTATACTATAATAACATATTTCAGGTAAATTGTAAACTTAAAATATAAAAATTTTGCATAAAAAAAGGGGGAAAATATCCCCCTTTGATAAATAAACTCACACCTTTGGTGTATAAACAAACTTTCCGTGTTTCATATGATTCTTTACAATTTTTAGCTTGAATGTATCCTCTGACACAATCCAGTTTTCGGTTACAAGCTGTCTTTTTTCTTTGCGCACAGCGGCAAGCTCTGCTTCGACCTGAGCTTCAATCTCATCGATGGGACCGTATTTTGCAAGCTGACGATAGGTGGGTGTGTGATGATAATCGGCAAATTGAAGCACAAGCTTTGCTGCAAGGTAGATTATTATGCCAAAGAGCACTGTGCAAAACACCAGATCGAATCTTTCGCTTTCCATCTCAATGCCGCGGGTGTCAATCATATATTGGCAAATCTCATCGGTGGGAGCAAAAGCTCCGCTTGCTGCCACATCATGTGCCACAATGAGGGGGATAGAGGTGAAGATGCCGTCGATGGTATCTGTGGCGGACAGGTCTTGATGAGGGTAGGCAAGCACCAGTGTTTTAATGCCACCTATGTCTGCCAGATAGAGGCATGACGAAATTTCATCATAGGTTTCATCGGAGCCGGTCATTGTGGTGCGGTTACTATAGCTGATGCCGAGCTCTTTGGCAGATTTGAGATCAAGCGCAAATTCATAGCGATTATCCTGCCAGTAGCTGTCGGGCCTCAGGGCATAATCATTGATAGACACATTGTCGCTTCGGTGAAGTTCAAAAGGCTCGCCCACCGCTATAGTTTCGGCTTCTTTTGCAAAGCGCGCCTCATCGAAGGCTACGCCACCGACAAAAATGTTGGAAATATATTCATAAGAGGCCGCAAAATACCCCACAAGCAAGACTATGAGCAAAATTTCTATCACAAGAAATTTTACTCTGTGCTTTTTCATTGATTTATAAATTGTGCCCCCGGGGGCAACTTTTTTTCTCATCGGCTTTCTCCCTTTACAAATTCGTTGTATACATCTCTTTTAGATATTGCGCGCTCTGCTGCCGCTTTTTTGATGGCTTCTTTTTTATCCATGCCGCTGTCTATGAGCATGTTCACATGCTCACAAATGCTCATGCCTTCAAAAGCCAAACGGCGCTCCTCTTTTTTGCCCGATGGGTCTTTTCCCTCTACTACGAGCACATACTCACCCTTGGGCACATTATCCTCATAGTGGGCAATTGCTTCATCAAAGGTGGTGCACACACATTCCTCGTGAATTTTGGTGAGCTCTCTCACAAGGCTTATGCGCCTGTTTCCAAAGCAGGCACGCATGTCTGAAAGGGTGCGCTTGAGCTTGTGGGGAGCTTCGTAGAAAATGAGTGTGCGCTCGTCATTGGCAACTGATTCAAGATGCTCTAATCGGCTCTTTTTGTTTACCGATAAAAATCCCTCAAAGGCAAAGCGCCCTGTGCGCTGACCTGAAATGATGAGCGCGTTTATGAGAGCCACTGCACCGGGCACGCTCACAACTTTAATGTTATTTTCAATGCACTGAGCCACAAGCTCTTCGCCCGGGTCAGAGATTGCAGGAGTGCCTGCATCGGTAATGAGGGCAACATTTTTGCCCGACAAAATTTCAGAGATTATATATTCGCCTTTTTCTTTTTTGTTGTGTTCAAAATAGCTGGTGAGGGGCTTGTGAATGTCGAAATGATTGAGAAGCTTGAGAGAGTGGCGCGTATCCTCACACGCTATGAGGTCACACTCCCTTAAGGTGTTAAGGCATCTCATTGTAATATCATCAAGATTGCCTATGGGAGTGGCGCAAAGATATAAAGTTCCTTTTGTCATGCGTTTTTCCTTCCTGTCCTGAACGAAGATATCCGAACTCAAGCTTTAATTGCACGATAAATTATTGTTTAGCAAATAATGCACTTCGCAGGTTTGGGTATACTTTTTCCGCTTCGGCTTCGAAACAGCAAGCAGTATGCAGCTAAACAATAATTTATAATAGTTCGGATTTATATATTTACAAATGCAGTGGGTTCAAGCTTAAGTGACGGGGCAGCGCCCTTCATTGCCTCCACAAGCACAAGCTTTGGCTCCTTTTCGGGAGAAGGGGCAACAAAGCGAATCCGCTTTGGCTCAAGCTTTTTTTGCCTTAGCTCCCAAATGATATCACACAGCCTGTCGGCTCTGTGCACCATGTAGAAATGACCGCCAAATTTTAAAATGCTCTCTGCCGCCCGGATCACACCTTTTAGGTTGGTGCGTATTTCATGACGGGCTATAGCCTTTGGCTCGTCGGGATTTTGAAAGCCTGCCGAAGCGCTCATATACGGCGGATTGCAGGTGACCACATCTACCGAGCCGTGAGCAAAATGGCTAAGGCAGTTGGCAATATCATCACAAATGACCTCCATGCGGCCGTCAAGGCCATTTATTTCAATGTTTTTTTGCGCAAGCTCAAACGAAGCTCTTTGAAGCTCGATGCCCCAAAGCTTTTTGGCGTTTGTTTTGGCACTCAGAAGCACAGGTATAATGCCACCGCCTGTGCAAAGGTCAACCACTGTGTCTGACCCTTTGGCTCTTGCAAAATCCGAGAGCATGACGCTATCGGTGCCAAAGCAGAAAAGGTCTGAATCCTGCATTATTTTAAGACCGTTGATTCCTAAATCTTCTGTTCGTATCATAATTTTCTCCGTTACAAGAAAAACCCCGGACAGCCCCGGGGTTTTTGCTTTTTGATTATTCCTGAACGGGAGCACCAACAGGGCAAGCGCCTGCGCATGCACCGCAATCGAGACATTCGTCTGCGTTGATAACATATTTGCCATCGCCTTCAGAAATAGCTGAAACGGGGCATTCTGCTTCGCAAGCACCACAGCTGATGCAATCATCTGTAATTACATATGCCATCGTGGATACACCTCCTTAGATTGTGTAGAAATTCTCTTTTCTACGATATTTGTAATTATAACAACAATTAGACAAAAAATCAAGTGTTTTATCAATCTTTTTCAAGTTTCTTAAGTTCGGCTATGTCAACCTCTTCTTCTTTCTTGACAAAGGCTTTTTTTAGAATTTTGAGATCGTCTACCTTGTATTCCTTAAGCTCTTTTTCTTCGCCGTTTTCCACAGCCACGGTGATGATGCCCTTGAGTAGTGCCACAGCCGTCACCTGACCTTTGCCGTCGGGAGTTTTTACAAGCGAGCCTACGGGCGGTGTGGATTTTATGATGGATTCATATGCCTCCTGCTCATGCTTTAAACAGCACATCAATCTGCCGCAGGTGCCTGAAATCTTGGTGGGGTTGAGCGAGAGATTCTGCTCCTTTGCCATCTTGATGGACACAGGCACAAAATCACTCAAAAACAAATTGCAGCAAAGCTGCCTGCCGCAAATGCCAAGACCGCCCATCATTTTGGATTCATCGCGCACACCAATCTGGCGAAGCTCGATGCGCGTTTTAAACACACCTGCCAGATCGCGCACAAGCTCTCTGAAATCCACTCTGCCGTCGGCAGTGAAATAAAACAAAACCTTATTGTGGTCAAAGGTATATTCCACATCGATGAGCTTCATTTCAAGATTGTGTTTTTTAATCTTTTCCTGGCAAAGCCTGAAAGCCTCTTTTTCCATTTCTTTGTTTTTGGCAATGGCCTTGTCATCATCAGCAGTTGCGATGCGGATGATTTTTTTAAGGGGCGGCACTATTTCATCATCGGTAACGCTTTTTTTAGCAATTGCCACTGTGCCGTATTCTATTCCGCGTGAGGTCTCCACTATAACATGGTCACCGCAGTTCAAAACAAGGTCACCGGGGTCAAAATAATATATTTTGCCAACCCTTTTAAACCTTATTCCCGTAACTTCAAACATTAATTTCCTCCTTTTGCAAGGCAATTGAGCTGCCATGCAACTATGTGATTATTTCTTTGATTTTCATAAACATGTCAAACAGCGCCATTGACAGGTTTTCATTTCTTGCCATGCGCTGGGAGCAAGAGAGCACAAGCTGTGTTATTTCAAGTGCAGCCTTTGGCGACAGGTGCGCCGCAACGGTCCTGCACTCTTTTAGCTTATCGGCGCATCTTACATGGTCATTGCAATCGAGTGACACCAAGAGCACATCTGACAAAAAAAGCGCAAGCACATTTAGCATATCTTTTACGCTTTCTTTGCGTTCAAGCCATGCATCCACTGCATCATACACTCCATAGGCAGATGATGCAAAAAGACCAACGAATGAATTTATGGCTGTGTCTCTTATTTTTGAAAATTCACCATCATTCGCCATAGAAAGCAGCAAGGCAGGGTTTCCCTCGGCAAGGTCATACAGATACCTTTTGGAAGAATCAAGAGGGCAAATCTCTTCAAGCTCTGACCTTTTCCATGGTTGCATAGTGATGGTCATAACACGCGAGAGCACAGTGGGCAAAATAGCAGAAAGATTGTCACAAAGGAGCACAAACACCGCATATGGCGGAGGCTCTTCAATCACTTTTAAAAGTGCATTTTGGCATATGGCTCCAAGGCAGTGCGCATCTTCAATGATAATGAGCTTATGAGCAAGCGTGGGCTTTTGGTAAACCTTTTTTATAAGCTCTCTTATGCGCCCTATTTCATACACTTTTTTATCACCGAGCGAAAGCCTTATAATATCTGTGTGGGCACCAAGCTTTGCACTGTTGCAGCCCTCACAAACCCCGCAGCCGACTCCTTTATTGCAAGCAAAAAGGAGCTGCAGCTCATCTGCCGCCCTCTTTTTGCCCATACCGGAGCTTGCGGATATAATGTATGCATGTCTTAAAGTATCTGACGCCAGCGCGCTCTTAAAATGCGATACTATTTTTTGTTGCTCTTTGCAAAGCATTATGCATTATACCTTTTCAAATCTGTCTACATCAATAACAAATATAGTAGCACCGCCAACCTGCACCTCTATGGGATATGGTGTAAAGGAAGCAGAAGCGCCCATTGGCATAGGAGATGCCGTGATTTGTGTTCTGCGGTGACTCTTACTCTTGATGATGTCGATAACTGTCTGAACCTGGTCATCTTCCACACCGGAGAGAAGTGTCATATTTCCAGCTCTAAGAAAACCGCCAGTGGTGGCAAGCTTGGTTACGCTGAAGCCTTCTTTTGAAAGAGCACCCAATACCTTGTTGCCATCTTCGTCATTAACTATTGCAAGAACTAATTTCATAATATCACTCTCCTTTTTTAATATTATATAATGAAATTTGCATAAAATCAAGAATAAATTTATGTATATTGCTCAAATTCTGCTTTTATGTTAAAATATATATGAAGGAGCGTGTTTTTATGAAAGCAAAAATCGTGGCAATCACTGTTTTGACTGCTCTGTGTGTGTGTCTTTGCTCATGCGCAAAGCTTGAAAAAAGCACTCAGACTGCCCTTGCGCTCGACACCATTGTATCGGTAACATGCTATGGCAAGGGGAGCGATGAGGCAGCAAAAGCTGCAATTGATGAAATAAAAAGAGTTGAGGCTGTCTTTAGCCCATATATTGAAACAAGCGAAATTTACACCATCAACAAAAATGCCCACATTTCGCCTGTGAAGGTGTCAGATGAAGTGATGAGCGTGCTCAAAGAGGCTCTTGAAGTGTGCAAGCTCACAGACGGTGCCTTTGACATCACTATAAAACCGCTGGTGGATTTGTGGAATATAAAGGCGCAAAACCCCACTGTGCCCTCTGATGAAGCAATAGCTGAGGCAAAAGCAAAGGTGAACTGGGAAAAGGTGGAGCTATCAGGCGACAGCGTGAGCCTTGGAGAGCAGGGCATGATGCTCGACCTTGGAGCAGCCGCCAAGGGGTATGCGGCAGATTGCGCGGTGAAGGTGCTGCGCTCCTCGGGCATAAAAGATGCAATCCTTGACCTTGGGGGCAATGTGTATGCAATGGGAAAGTCTGAAAAAGGCTCCCCCTGGCGCATAGGGCTGCAGGATCCTGCACGAGAGAGGGGCAAGTATTTCAGAGTCGAGGAATTATCGGACCTTTCGTGCGTTACATCGGGATCATATGAACGATATTTTGAATCGGGCGGCAAAATATATCACCACATCATAAATCCCAAAACGGGACGCTGCGCCGACAGCGGACTTATCAGTGTGTCGGTGATAGCAAAGTCGTCATTTGAAGCCGATATGCTCTCTACAGCAATTTTTGTGATGGGG